>CALDOI010000001.1 GCA_937912115.1 uncultured Bacteroidota bacterium
TGTTGTAAATCTACTTTAGTCCAAGTATGGCTGCTATTAAAGCCTGACGAACATAAACACCATTTTTAGCTTGTTGGAAATAGTAGGCTTTAGGATTATCGTCAACATCTTCGTTTATTTCATTAACCCTTGGTAGTGGATGCAGTACTCTCATGTTATCTTTCGAGCCACATAGCATACTATCTTCAAGGATGTAGGAATTTTTAACTTTTTCGTACTCAAGTGGATCAGGAAATCTTTCACCTTGAATACGGGTCATGTATAATATGTCGGCAATTGGTATAATATCCATAATATCGGTATACTGATGATATTCTAGTCCTGCTTTTTTAATCCAGGTTTTAACCGAACTAGGCATCTTTAACGATTCAGGAGAAACGAAATGGAATGTGGCGCCAAATAATGAAAGAGCCTGAACTAATGAATGTACAGTACGACCATATTTCAAATCTCCAATCATTGCAATGTGGATATTATCTAAACTACCTTGTGTTTTTCTAATCGAATAAAGGTCGAGTAGGCATTGTGTTGGGTGTTGATTTGCACCATCACCGGCATTAATAATTGGAACCGGAGAAACTTCACTGGCATATCTGGCACTACCATCCATTGGATTACGCATTATAATCAAATCGGAATAATTGCTAACAGTTAGTATCGTATCCTTTAATGATTCTCCTTTTTTTACACTTGATGTATCGGCGCTTGCAAAACCAATAATGCTGCCACCAAGATATTGTACTGCACTTTCAAAGCTTAGACGTGTTCGTGTGGAAGGTTCAAAAAATAAAGATGCTACAACATAGTTATCTAAGATTCTTTGACGTTGGTCTTTTTCAAAATCTTCTGCTAAGTCAAGGATGTGGATTATTTCTTCCTTAGTGTAATCGGTTATAGAAACCAGACTTCTACCTACTAATTTATTCATATTTGTTGAGGTTTATTGATTGATATTGCAAAAAAAAAGACGGTCGAAAAAAAATCGGCCGTCTATACTATATTTAGTAGCTACATTATCAAGTGTAGCTGTATTTGCATTGTGTTTTCTGACCGAAAAAAGTTTTTTCATCTCAGGATGCAAATATAATGCAATTGGAAACTATAGAATTTTGAGTTTGTAATAAATTGAATTTAGTTACTAACAATTTTTTAATAAATACTTATTCAATTTGTTTTCTAAATTTGCACCTCAATAAGTTTGTATGCAAAACAACATCCGGATAAAAAACAAAAGGGTTTCATGGGAGTTTTTCTTAATTGAGAAAATTGTTGCCGGTATAGTGCTTACAGGTACTGAAATTAAATCAATTAGATCAGGTAAGGCTAGCCTTGCAGATTCATATTGTTATTTTGAGAATGGTGAACTTTTTGTTAGAGGGATGCATATTTCGGAATATAGTTTTGGATCATATAATAATCATATTGCAAAACGCGATCGTAAATTATTAATTACTGCACGCGAGCTTAAAAAATTGAATATTAAGGTAAAGGAAAAGAGTATGACAATTGTCCCGGTTACTCTTTTTATTAATGAAAAGGGATTTGCAAAATTAGAAATTGCAGTTGCACGTGGTAAACACTTCTACGACAAAAGAAATACCCTTAAGGATAAAGATCACAAAAGGGAGATTGACCGGCATTTGAAGAAATAGAGTTTGATTGTGAAGGATGGAAGGTTGGAGTGTTGGAAGAATGGTAAGTTGGAGGCATGGAAGATTGGAAGGATGGAAGTAGGTGTCAGGAATAAACTTATTGTCCAATTTCAAATGACCAATTATCTAATTACCAATGACTAATTAATACGGTGTCTTATTCCCACTTTTGTTCCAAGCTTCAAAAACTTTTACAGCATCATCTCTCATAATCTGGAGCGAAGGAATGGATCTTTGATCTTTTGGCAGAGATATTTCTTTATAAATGAAGGAGTCATCAAAATCAGCTTTGGCAGCATCATCTTTTGTGGCGGCATAAAATAGCTTATCAATTCTGGCCCAATAGATTGCGCCCAAACACATTGGACAAGGTTCGCAGCTTGTATATATTTCGCATCCTTGCAATGAGTATGATCCTGTGTTTTTTGCTGCTTCACGAATTGCCACAACTTCAGCATGTGCGGTTGGATCATTTGTGTCGGTTACTAAATTTGAACCCTTTCCAATTATTTCTCCATTTTTTACAACTACAGCACCAAATGGGCCTCCCTTATTTTCCAAAACGTTTGAAAATGCTAGGTCAATGGCTTGCTTCATGTGAATCTTTTTCTCTTCCATCAATTATTTTATTAATAATACTCACAAATCAGAAACTTGTAAAGAAAAGCCAACATAGCATATGTCAAATAACTTTATTTGTCCCAACTGCCAATTATACCTTCTTTTTGCAGAGATATTGACAACAAATGTAAAAATTCTTTTCGATTAATGCTAGTTGCACCCAAAGTCTTTAGGTGATTTGTTTCCTGTTGTACATCAATAACATCAAATTCAAGTTCTGATAATCGGTCAACTAGATACCATAGAGCTACTTTGGAAGCATCTGTTACTGTGTGAAACATCGATTCTCCAAAAAAGGTTTTGCCAAGCGACAATCCGTATAATCCACCTACTAAGTTACCTTGTTGATAAACTTCAACAGAGTGGGCAATTCCCATATAATGCAACTCAGTATAGGCTTGCTTCATATCATCGATAATCCATGTTTCACCTTCTTGCTCCTCGCGTGGAACCTTACCACATAGTTCAATTACTTTCTCAAACATCCTGTCGAATGAAACTTTAAAAATCCCACTTTCAATTACTTTTTTTAGGCTTTTATGTCGACGAAAGTCATCGGGAAAGAGTACCATTCTTGGATCCGGTGACCACCAAAGTATTGGTTGATCATCGCTATACCATGGGAAAATACCATTGCTATATGCTTCAATTAATCGTAATGGATTTAAATCGCCTCCAACTGCCAATAGCCCATCTGGTTCAGCCATAGCTGGATTAGGGAATATATAGCTATCTGATAATTGATAAATCGGCATATATTAGTTGGTTATCAAAATTACCTATTTGCTAATTCTTTTAAACTTAAATCAATTTTGCTCACGATTAATCTAATTTCAGTTTCAGTTATTGTTAATGGAGGTGCAATTCTAAAACTTGTATCGTTAAATAAAAATTGATCCACAATTAATCCATTACGAAGAAAAATCGAAATAAGATCACTAATTTTATATGGAGCAATTATCTCAACTCCAATCATTAAGCCGATTTGTCTGATCTCTTTAATCAAAGGTTGATTGCATAATAAATCAACAAATAGTTTACCTAAACCATTAGACTTTGTATGTAGTTCATTATCAGTAATAACTTCAAATCCAGCTAAAGCAGCAGCACAGCTAACAGGGTGACCTCCAAAGGTGGTTATGTGACCAAGGGTAGGGTTGTGGGTTAGTTTGTCCATATTCTCAGATGAAGAAATAAATGCCCCAATTGGCATACCTGATCCCATAGCTTTTGCCAGGCAAAGTATATCGGGTATTACATCAAAATTTTCAAAAGCAAAAAGTTTTCCCGATCTACCAAAACCTAATTGTACTTCATCAAAAATTAACATGGTTTCGGTTTTATCACATCTTTTCCTTACCATTTGTAGCCATTCCAAATCTGGAAGAATTATCCCAGCCTCGGTTTGTATGGGTTCCATAATAATGCATGCTGTACTTGATGTTATACAGTCGATAACTTTATTGTCGTTAAAATCGAAGAAAGAAATATCGGGTAGCAGTGGTCGGTAAGAATTTTTCATTTCTTCATTACCCAGTACACTTAATGCCCCATGTGTACTCCCGTGGTAAGCATTATTGAAAGAAATTATACCACTCCTTCCAGTTATTCGTTTTGCCAGTTTTAAAGCGCCCTCAACAGCTTCGCTGCCTGAATTTACGAAATACACAGAATTCAATTTTTCAGGCAAATTAATAACCAGTTTGTACGTTAGCTGAACCTGTGGCGATTGAATATATTTCCCGTAAACCATCAAATGCATATACTTGCCAAGTTGATCTTTAATGGCTTTTACAACTTTAGGGTGTAAATGGCCTACATTACTAACTGAAACTCCCGACACAAGATCAATATATTCCTTACCTGAATCACTATATATAAAAATACCTTTAGCCTTTACAATTTCGATTGGTAAGGATGATTTGGATGGTGTTGCAAGATGATTCTGAAATATTTGTCTATTTGTTAGTTGCATTTTTGAAGCCTATTAAGTGTGGCCAAAAATACATAATATTAAGTATTAAGGTATTTCAATCTCAATATATTTAGAAATCATTCCGATCATATCCCCTGTTTTATAAGGTTTTCCCAGTACATCATTCATGCCGGCTTCAAAACAATTCCTTTTGTCGTTGCTCATTGTAAAAGTCGTAACTGCTATAATAGGTATAGGCGCTGTAACTCCGGAGTTTTTTTCATGCTCTCTTATTTTTAGTGTACTTTCAATACCGTTTAATATTGGCATTTGAATATCCATAAGAATAAGATTGTAATCTCCGGCTAAAAAATAGTCGAATGCGGTTTTTCCATTTTCTGCAACATCATAATCAATATTGTAACTTTTTAATACAGCGCAAGCTAATTTCCTATTTAGTAAATTGTCGTCAACAACAAGTACTTTAGTTTTTTTTATGCTTGCTTTTTTTTTCATTTGCGTAGGGTTTATATACTCTAATTCAATACTTATGCCAAAAATCGAATGTGTATAGTAAACAATAAATTAGGTTATCACATTGTATCAACTATACTGTAGTATTTTCCAATTTTGGGAATATTCATTTCATTTATAGAGACTTACCAGAAGAAATAATATTTAATTGATTTAATTTGCGAATATTAGAATGACTTAATTAAGAAGTGCCAAAAATATGTAATTTTACAAAAAAGAGTATCATCTAAATCAACATATATTGTATGAATTTAAATCTCGCTGTATTAATAGATGGAGATAATATCCCATCAGCTTACGTTAAGGAAATGATGGAGGAAATCGCCAAATATGGAAATCCCACAATAAAAAGGATTTATGGCGACTGGACAAAACCGAATTTGTCGAAATGGAAAAATTTGCTTCTTGAAAATGCAATTACGCCAATTCAGCAATATGGATATACAACAGGAAAGAATGCAACTGACTCAGCCATGATAATAGATGCAATGGATATTCTGTATTCGGAAAAAGTTAATGGATTTTGTTTAGTTTCAAGTGATAGTGACTTTACACGATTAGCAACCAGACTAAGAGAAGCCGGAATGCAGGTTATTGGTATTGGTGAGAAAAAAACTCCAAATCCATTTATTGTGGCTTGTGATAAATTTATCTATATCGAGATATTGAAAAATCAGTCGAAAGATCAGGAATCTGAAAATGAAAAAGATGTTACAAAAGACATTGTCGACAGTATCACTGTCAAGGAGATAAAGTTTATTGCGTCAACAATAAGAGATCTTTCGGATGATGATGGTTGGGCTTTTTTAGGTGATGTTGGAAGTTTATTGCAAAAGAAACAACCCAATTTTGATCCTCGAAACTACGGCTTCCAAAAGCTAACCCCATTAATTAAATCCACTGGCAAATTTGAGATAGAGCAACGAGAGAGTCCAAAAAGTCGCTATAAATTGATATTTGTGAAAAATAAGGAAAAGAGAAAACCAAAAGTTCGTAAGTAGTTTTTTATGTTTTATTAAAACCACATCTTTATAATTATTGTCATTTATTTTTAAATCAAGAATTTCTTCCACAAAGTTTACATTAGTATGGCCAAATCTCTATTTACTTGGTATTTCCCAGTTTTGTTGAAATTCAAATTCAAACGGAATAAGATATAATTGAATAATATCATACATAAAGTTGTATTGATGATCCCAGGCTCTAATTACTTCTATAGAGTCATTACTTGTAGAATAATACAACTTCTCAATCTTATCTGTATATCGATACTCCCAAATCATATATGATTTACCATAAATTACCGTATCTTGAACAATTTCCACAGTTAAGGTGTCAATTGTGTTTTTGACATTATCAACAACCTTATAAGACCAATAGTTTCCTATGGAATTTGGAAAATAGTTTAGTTGCCTATCCTTCTCAATATTTGGAGAGAATTGACCAAATGAGCAGTGACTTAGGATTATTAGTCCAATTAAAATTTTTAATCTTTTAGTGTTTTTCTTTATCAATTGATTTTTCTTTTATGCCACCTAACGTATGGCGCTATGCTGTCGTACCGCATTAATATTACTAATATTTCTGCTTACAAATATATTAAATTATTGAACGTAATGTTCATATTTACAGTAAATTGCGGTATGCAGTATGAGCGCTTGTTGGCAGCTTGGCATTTTTTTCTGGGACGGGGCGGGCAAGCTTATTGACAAGTTTAGGATTTGGCGGTGGGCTTTTGAGCGACTTGGCAATGTGCTTGACAGCGAAGCATGGGCTTTTTCTTGTCCAAATGTCCGGTTAAATTTTACAGTTTTATTCTAAACTATTTCAGTCCAAGATATAATTAATTCAAGTCTGATACTAAACCTGCTTACCTGATCAGCATAACCGTTCCTTCCACAACATTGCTTTCCATTGGCAGTTGTCCAAATTCCTCATAAACTATCCTATAAACATATGTGCCCATCATGACGGGGCTGCCTTGGTATGTACCATCCCAGCCTCGGTTAATGTCAGATGTTTCATATATCATCTGTCCCCATCGGTTGAAAATGCTCATGTAGTACCGGTTTACATAATCGTAACGGGGTATTGGGCCAAATGTGTCATTTAATCCATCGCCATTGGGTGTAAAAGCATTGGGCATGTAAAACGGTGTTCCTCCCCACAGGATTTGTACGCCATCTGTTGATTTGCAACCTTCATAGGATGTTACCAATACAGTGTATTTTCCAATGCTGTCTACAACTATTGATTCTGTGGTTTCTCCTGTGTTCCATATATAGTAGTCAGCACCCCATCCTGCTTCGAGTAAGTAGCCGGGTACTACCCAAAGGGTGTCGTATTCTGAAAAAAGTAATTTCTGGTGATGGTGCTATGTTGATTTCTATGGTATCTGTTTTTTGGCAGTACATTGAATCTTCAACCAATAGCGTGTATGTACCGGACTGATCAACATTTACAGCATTTAACTGTAGTTTGTTGTTTTGTGATGTATACCCATTGGGTCCAGACCAGTCAAAACTAACATCACCGTTATTTTCTGTGATGGTTGGAGTAACATCTATTGTATCACCTTCACACAAGTCTTCATTGGCTTGCATTTGTATTTTTGGGAGAGTGTAAATACGAACTGTATCAACACGGCATACAGCATTAATAGTATCCATGCTCTGGTCGAAAAAGACACTTTCACCAGGGCCTGCTTCCCAATACACGGGTGAAACTCCATCCACAAGGCCCTCAAACACAAGTTCAGTCATTAGGGAATTATCAGGCAAGCTTAACGGGGATGTTCCCTGCTGGAAAAATCGGTCAAAGTGACCACCTGAAACCGGAGTAAAGTGACCACCCCCGCCGGAGCAAAGTGACCACCCTCTGCCGGTTTAAGGTGACCACCCCAGGCCGGAGCAAAGTGACCACCCTAATTTAGAAAGAACTTTATCATATTGTTGAAGCCGTAAATTCGTGCATTTTTTTTAAAATGTATGAAATATGGCCAACCAACTATTAGATATGAGTAAAGTAAGAAAAGTACTACAGTTACATCACAAAGGGAAAAGCAAGCTATTCATTAGCAGGTATTTGTCCTTATCAAGGAATACAGTTAAGAAGTATATTGCCTTGTTTCAGTTGTTAGACCTAAATATGGTTGATATAAGCAGTAGAAGCGATGCTGATCTGGAAGAGATATTTAGTAATAGCAGCACCAATATACTGACCCCCAAACTAAAATCTTTATATGGCTTTTTTCCATACATGGAGAGAGAATTAAAGAAGACTGGGGTAACCAAACATTCGATGTGGGAAGAGTACTTCGCAAAATACCCTGATGGACTTAAAAGTTCACAGTTTAAGGAACACTATAACAGATGGGGTAAGAAAGTTAACCCTGTAATGCATATGACCCATAAGTCGGGGGATAAGATGTATATAGATTATGCTGGCAAAACCTTGCAAGTGGTTGATAAAGAAACAGCAGAAACAACAGAAGTACAGTTCTATGTAGCAATACTTGGAGCGAGTCAATACACCTATGCAGAGGCTTCACC
>CALDOI010000002.1 GCA_937912115.1 uncultured Bacteroidota bacterium
ATGCTGATATCAGTTGTGGAACAGCAAACTGCCATCCTGATATAACGAAAAGAAAAGGAAGTAATCTGATGTCTAATCTTAGTGGGATGATTAGTGTTGACAGGTTTGTTTTTAACGAGCAGGATAACCCCGATCTACTAACCGATGTACACCATCTTGGAAATTCAGCCGCCGATGAGCATTTGAGGAATCTATGTGTTAAGTGCCATTTGGATAATCCAAAAACGGAAACAGGTCCGGTAACAGAAAAAAGCAGAGGAGGAGGTTGTTTGGCTTGCCATATTAACTACAACGAATTATCATCAACAGCATGGCTTAACCATAAAGTAGATAAAAATGACACAACCTATTTAAATTTTCATCCTTCGATAAGCATGCAGGTTACAAATCAACATTGTTTTGGCTGTCATAGTCGATCGGGTAGGATTTCAACAAATTACGAAGGATGGCACGAAACAACATTAATTGCTGCTGAGGTTAAGCTTGATAGTACTTACCGTTTAGTTGAAGAAACAAGAGTTTTTAAGTATATACAAGAAGATGTACACTATAAACTTGGTTTAGGTTGTATTGATTGTCATAACTCATTTGAACTTATGGGCAATGGAAATTATTATGCACATCAGGAAGAGCAAAATACCATTAGCTGTGAGGATTGCCATACAACAAATAAATTAGTAACGATAACTGCAGATAAGTTGGATAGTGAATCTGCAATAATTGCTTCCATGCGATTTGGCAATATTTCAAAAAAGAACTTTCTAACAACAAATAAAAGCCAGATTCCCATAATTAATACAGACGTAATAAATGATACAGCTTATTTCTTAACAAAAAATGAAGGAAAAATATTTGTGTTAAGTGAACCAAATGAAATATGTACTAAGGGGAAAGCTCATGATAATTTGAGTTGTTCATCATGCCATTCTTCATGGACACCAAGTTGTATTGGTTGCCATAATGAGTACGACCCAAACGAGCCTGGATATAACATGGTTACAAATAAAGAAAAGCAAGGTTCATGGGTTGAGTTTGTAGGGGAATATAACGCCGGACTCCCTGCTCTTGGTGTTCGCACCATTGATAATAAAAAAGAGGTTATTCCTGTAGTTCCGGGTATGGTACTTACTATTGATGTGGGTAGTTTTTCAAAGGAACTTCACGACTCGCTGATTTTTCACCGTTTGTTTGCTCCGGCGGCACCTCATACTACTGTTACAAAAGCACGCGATTGCCATTCGTGTCATAATAATCCTGTGGCTTTGGGTTATGGTAAAGGTAAGCTGGTATTCAATGTTGAAAATGGAAAATGGACTTTTGATTCTTTGTATAAAAATAATCCAAACGACAACCTGCCAGAGGATGCCTGGATAGGTTTTATGGATGACAGAAAAGGAGAAAAGGTTTCTACACGTTCAAATTTATTACCATTTAGTATTGAAGAACAAAAAAGGATACTAACTGTAGGCGCATGTCTTACATGCCATAATGATAATAGTGCTGTTATCAAACTAAGTCTGGTTAATTTTGATTCTTTGGTAGTAGTTCGTAGTTCGAAATGCATAGTTCCGGTTTGGTAGTAGTTTAATCTTTCAGGTTTTCATAAGCCTTGTAGGTTAGTTTATTCTGACTTTAACATAACTTAACTATTAACAAATAATAAACTTTACACTAACTATTGTGCAAATTCGTTTGTAATAAGTTCGTAAGTATGAACTTTAAATTATTTTTGCAAAAAATATTGTCCCAATTATGAATGATAGTCTGGTTATTATACCAACATATAACGAAAAAGAGAATATAGAACGTATTATCCGCAAGGTGTTTAGCCTTAAAAAGGATTTCGATATTCTAATTGTAGAGGATAACAGCCCTGATGGAACAGCGAAAATCGTTCATAAGCTCATGGAGGAGTTTAAGAACCGGCTATTTATTCTGGAAAGAAAAGGTAAGCTTGGCCTTGGAACAGCTTATATAAGTGGATTCAAATGGGGTCTTGATCATGAATATAATTATATATTTGAGATGGATGCGGATTTTTCACATAACCCTGAAGATCTATTGAAGCTGTATAATGCTGCTGCAAATGAAGGTGCTGATGCAGTGATTGGATCACGATATATAAAAGGTGTAAATGTGGTTAACTGGCCCATGGGCAGAGTGCTTATGTCGTATTATGCATCAATGTATGTACGCATAGTTACCGGACTCAAAATAATGGATACTACAGCAGGTTTCATGTGTTGGACAAGGCGCGTACTGGAAACAATCGACCTTGATAGTATTAAGTTTGTGGGTTATGCATTTCAAATTGAAATGAAATATACCGCATCAAAACTCGGATTTAATGTTGTTGAAGTACCAATTATTTTTACTGACAGAACCGAAGGAACATCGAAAATGAATAAAGGTATTTTTAAGGAAGCCATTTTTGGAATACTTGACTTAAGATTTAGAAATATTGTTGGGCGGATTAAACCAATTAAAACATTTTAATAGTCAATAGAAAACCAAGTTAAATAACATGTAACCATGAGTTCGGTAAAAACTGTAATTTCAGGAGCAACAATAGTTAACGAAGATAAAATTTTTATTGGAGATGTTTTCTTAAATGGCGGTTTTATTGAACAGATTATTCGGGAAAAGGATAATCCCGATTACAATGGTTATGAAATAATAGATGCCAGAGGTTTATATTTACTGCCAGGTGTTATCGACGATCAGGTTCACTTTCGTGATCCGGGACTAACATACAAAGGAGATATTTATACCGAAAGCCGGGCAGCTGTTGCAGGTGGTGTTACTAGTTTTATGGATATGCCCAATACAATTCCGAATTGCTTAACGCAGGAATTGCTTGAAGAGAAGTATCTGCATGCTGCTGATAAGTCGCTCGCTAATTTTAGTTTCTACATGGGAGCTTCCAATGATAATCTTGATGAGATTGTTAAAACTAATCCTAAAAATGTATGTGGAATTAAAGTATTTATGGGTTCTTCCACAGGGAATATGCTGGTTGATAGCGATGAAGCACTTTCGGGAATTTTTTCCTCAGCACCAACTTTGGTAGCCGTTCATTGTGAAGATGAAGATACTATAATTCGAAACACTAAAGAATATCATAACATATATGGTGATGATGCACCAACAAGAATTCATCCTGAAATAAGATCTGTTGAGGCATGCTACTTATCATCTGCGAAAGCCGTAAAACTTGCAAAAAAGTACGAAACACGGTTACATGTTCTACATTTGACAAGCGAAAAAGAGATGAGCCTTTTTAACAATGATATTCCATTGGTTGAAAAGAAGATTACCGCAGAAGTATGTGTTCATCACCTTTGGTTTTCGGATAAAGATTATGATAGAAAAGGCAATTTCATTAAATGGAATCCATCTATAAAAGCTGTATCCGACAGGGAGGCATTATTGGAAGCAGTGCGAAATAATAAAATTGATGTAATAGCAACTGACCATGCTCCTCATACTCTCGAAGAAAAAGAAAGGGTATATTTTAAAGCTCCATCAGGTGGGCCAATGGTGCAGCATTCGTTGGTGGCAATGTTAGAATTTTATCATAAAGGGAAATTTTCCATCAATAAAGTTGTGGAAAAAATGTGTCATAATCCAGCCATACTATTTAATGTAGATAAGCGTGGGTTTATAAGGAAAGGATATCATGCAGACCTGGTGTTGGTTGACCTGGAAAGCAACAACACGGTAAAAAGAAAAGACGTACTATATAAATGCAGATGGTCGCCAATGGAAGGCGAAACATTTCACTCAACGGTTATTTCAACTTTTGTAAACGGTAATAAGGTATACAATAGGGGAGAGTTTTGTGAGGAGAAAAAAGGAGAGAGGTTAAAATTTAACAGATAATTAATTATGAACAGAATAATTTTATTTTTAATGATTGCCGCTATGTTTACAGCTTGTAATAATAGCACACCCGAGAAAAAAATAGTTGGCAAAGAAGTTATTAGTAGTTATGCGAATGGAACTCCACAAATTGAACGTAACTATGAGATGGTTGATGGAAAGAGTCTCGCAACTTATGAATGGGAGTATTACGAAGATGGTAATGTAGTTAAGGAGGGGCCTTTAGGCGCTAATGAAAGACGTGATGGAGAATGGAAATCCTACTATCGCGATGGTGTTTTGTGGAGTAAAGGCGACTACAATAATGGTATTCGTGAGGGTAAAACAGTTACTTATCATGCCAATGGTAAAAAATACTACGAGGGCCAGTTTGTAAAAGCTCAAAAATCAGGAATGTGGAAGTTCTATAAAGAAAATGGCGACTTTGATTACGAAATGCATTTTGATCCTGAGAAAAAAATACAAACAACCGTTGACACAAAGAAGCTTGAAGAGCGGCAGAAATCTGGAAAGTAGTAGTTTAATGTTATACGTTATATGTTATACGTTGGTAGCCTTCAGTAACATATAACTAATAACATATAACTAATAACATATAACAGTTTATTTAGTTAGAGCTAACTCTTACCATTACCGGTAGGTGATCACTGTACCCTCCAAAATAATTTTTACCGGAAGCAGTTCGTGATGGACGTGCTTCGCCATTTTTTGGTTTGTATAACATCCAATCTTGCATGTATACAATTTGATCGGCGGAGATAACCTTGAGCCCATTTTTTCCATGCAGCATTGAAGTGGAAACTATAATCTGATCAAACATATCCCAGCTATTGTAATAAAGTGATCCAGCTCCATTTTTGAATTGCCTGATCGATAAATTGTACAGTGAGTTGTCTTTAATCGGCTGTGTAATTTCGTTTGCTTGCAATACGTTATAAATACTTGTATCGGTAGGGTTATCGTTTAAATCGCCGGCAATAATAATGTTTGCATTTGGGATTGCGTTGAGAATAGAATCTGTAATGTGTTTGATGGTTTTGGCTATCTGAATTCTTTGGGGTTCTGTTTGCTCCTGTCCGCCCCACCTTGATACCCAGTGATTGATAAATACATGAATGGTATCGCTTTCATTTACAACACCTTTTGAGTAAAGAATATCACGTGTTAATACTGTAGAATCATTGTAAAAGATTGTCTTAATAAAACTTGTGGTTGTTGGTTTGTATACAACTGGGTTAAAAAGCAGAGCAACATCAATCCCGCGTTCATCAGGACTATCTTTATGGATTATTTTATAGCCAGCTGAACTAAGATTTGAATGCTTTATTAAATCTTCAACGACACCTATGTTTTCAACTTCACATAAACCAAATAATGCAGGAAATCCTGTAGAGTCTATGCTTTTCATAACCTTCGAAATATTTTCGAGTTTAAGATTGTAACGCCCTGTATTCCATGCTACTTTACTGTCAGGCAGATAACTTTCATCAATAACATCTGCATTATCAATGGTATCGAATAGGTTTTCGACATTGTAAAATGCGAAGCTGAACGTGCTATTGGTTTTTTTTGCACAAGATGATATGGCTAAAATGAACGCTATGGCAAAAATTAATGTCAGTAAGTCTCTTTTCATGGTCATTGAGTTAGTAATTATTAAGTGTTAAAAGTATGTACTAAAAGTCCTTTAATTTACTAATTGTTCTCCTGTCTTTTTTTGTGGGTCTTCCTATTCCCCGATCACGTTTTTCCTGATTGAGTTGATTTAGCATTTCTAACTTTTCATATTCTTCAGCTGGAGTTAAGTCCTTTAATAGTTCAGGAACCAACTTCGCACTTACTCTGTTTTTCACGGCTTTAACTATCTGAACTTTTCGGAGTATACCTTTTTGTTGAATTTCAATTATATCGCCCACCTTAACTTCACGAGATGCTTTTGCATTTTGCCCATCAATTTTTACCTTTCCACCTTTACATGCCTCTCCTGCCTGTGTACGGGTTTTGTAAATACGCACAGCCCACAACCATTTGTCGATTCTTATGGAGTCCATTATTTCGCTCTAAAGTAAATAGTTATAGGAACGCCCGTAAAATCAAAGTGTTCTCTAATCTTATTTTCCAGAAATCTACGATATGAATCTTTAATATCATCAGGTAAGTTACAGAAGAAAATAAACATTGGTGTAGCAGTTTTTATTTGCATAATATATTTTATTCTTATGTATCTACCTCTCGAACCCATTGGTGGTGGATTGTTCTCAATAATTGGTAATAGTAAGTCGTTAAGTTTTGATGTGGGAATTTTTTGAGACCTTCTGGCAAAAACTTCGGCTGCAAGTTCGAGAGTTTTAAAAATACGTTGTTTTTCTAGTACCGAGGTGAAAACAATTGGAACATCGGTAAAAGGTGCAATTTTTTCTTTAAGATCAATCTCAAACTTTAGATGTGTATTTGTTTCTTTTTCAACAAGATCCCACTTATTAACCACCACCACAATGCCTTTGTTATTTTTGTGAGCAAGGTGAAAAATAGCTACATCTTGTTTTTCAACACCTGTTTGAGCGTCAATCATAACAACACAAACATCACAATTCTCGATAGCCCGAATAGTTCTGAGGGTTGAGTAAAACTCAATGTTTTCGTAAACTTTTTCCTTTTTACGAAGACCTGCAGTATCAACAAGCATGAAATCATGGCCAAAGGCATTATATCTGGTATATATAGAATCGCGGGTAGTTCCGGCTATATCTGTAACGATATTTCGCTGATCTCCAAGTAATGTGTTTACAATGGAAGATTTGCCAACATTTGGTCTGCCAACGAAAGCAATACGAGGCAAATCGGTTTCTTCACTACTAATGGTTTTGCTCGGAAAAATTTTAACTATATCATCTAGCAATTCTCCTGTCCCACTACCGTTTACGGCTGAGAGAGCATAAACCTCTCCCAATCCCAATGAGTAGAATTCAATTATAGCATTGGTTTTGTCCGGTGAATCAACTTTGTTGGCAACTGTGAAGATGTCTTTTTTCGACCTTCGGAGTAGTCGGGCAATATCATCATCAAGTGGGTTAACGCCTTCTTTAGCATCTACCACAAAAATTATGGCATCGGCTTCATCAATTGCAAATAATACCTGTTTACGAATTTCATCTTCAAAAGTATCATCTGATCCATGAACATATCCGCCAGTGTCGATTACTGAAAACTGATAGCCGTTCCAATCGCTTTTGCCGTAAATTCTATCGCGTGTAACTCCACTTACTGACTCAACAATAGCTTCTTTTCGTTCTATTAATCTGTTGAATAGCGTTGATTTACCAACATTTGGTCGTCCAACTATTGCTATTGTATTATTCATTGTGTTTTGGTTTAGAGTTTTGTGTTTTGAGTTGGTGTTTTGAACTATTCAATTGTTTTATTGATCGTATCCAAAATGTTTAAGTGTAGTTTCATCATCCCGCCAGTCTTTACTTACTTTAACGGTAATTTCGAGAAATACTTTTTTACCGATGAATTCTTCAATGTCAAGACGGGCTGCGGTAGCTATTCTTTTTATGGCTTGCCCCTGATGACCAAGTATAATGGCTTTTTGTGAATCGCGCGAGACATAAATTATAGTTGATATTCTAACCAAATTCCCCTCTTCTTTATATTGGTCAACAGCTACTTCGGCTGAATAAGGAATCTCCTTTTTATAGTTCAAAAGTATTTTTTCACGAAGTATCTCAGAAATAAAAAACCTGGTTGATTTATCTGTCAGCTCATCTTTAGGATAGAATGCTTCATGTTCGGGGAGATATTGGATTATTGTATCAAATACCTTTTCAATATTAAAGTTATTTACAGCAGATATAGGAATTATGTCTGCCTTTGGCATTTTTACTTTCCAGGTTTCCATTTCTTTCATTATGGCCTCCTGATTTGATAAATCAATTTTATTAATCACAATTATTACATGAACTTGTGAAGCATTAAATTTATCAATTATTTCCTGATCGGCGAAGGGATAGTCGGGTTCAGTCATCAAAATAAGTATATCAGCATCTTTTAAGGCAGTATTTATATACTGATTCATGAACTGATGCATTTTATACGATGGATCTTTTACTATGCCCGGAGTATCGGAATACACTATTTGGAAGTCATCCCCATTTACAATCCCCATAATTCTATGCCTGGTTGTCTGTGCTTTAGAAGTAATTATAGATAGTTTTTCACCAACCATTGAGTTCATCAATGTTGATTTCCCAACGTTTGGGTAGCCTATTATATTAACAAAACCTGCTTTATGCATAAAAATTAGAAATAGTTTGCATTGCAAAGAAACAAAATATATCTTTGCACTCCCTTAATAAAGGATAGAATAGCAGTTCACTAAGACACTA
>CALDOI010000003.1 GCA_937912115.1 uncultured Bacteroidota bacterium
CGTATATCCTGCAAAGCTTCAGCCTTTGTTGCTCCCACAACAAACATAATCTGATCAATGGTTCCCCAGGTTTGTGCCGTTTTTAGAACATTTTTAAAGAGGGGTACATTGTTTTTATCTTTAGTGTATTGAAAATCATTTGCACTCTTATTTGAAGTGAGGGCAAGTATTATCGACCAGCGACCATTATATTGAAGAAAAGGAGAAACTGTATCCAATCCCATATAAGGAGCAAGGGTTACTCCATCAAAATTATATGTATCGAAAAATGTACTGGCATACATTGCCGAGGTATTACCAATATCACCACGTTTTGCATCTGCAATAATGAAAATATCAGAAGTTACCGATCTTATATAATTAACAGTTTTCTCAAGACTATCCCATCCCTTTGAACCTAAAGATTCGTAGAATGCTAAATTTGGTTTATAGGCAACCGTAACTTCATGAGTTGCATCAACAATTTGTTTATTGAATTCAAAAATCGGATCCTCGTTTGATAATAAATGTTTGGGTATTTTATTAATATCTGTATCCAAACCTACGCATAGGAATGATTTCTTTTTCTGAATAATTCTGAATAATTCTTGACGAGTCATGGGGTTTTATATTGATTATTGATTAACTACTATTTATTATTTTAATCCTCACAGCAATAGAACAATCGAGCAATCGAGCAATCAAACAATTCCTACATCTCTTCTTTTAATTTTTCTGCATTTTCGGCCATTTGGAGTTTTTCCATAATATCTTGAATATCTCCATCAATAATTGCAGGTAGGTTGTAAAGGGTTAGGCCAATACGGTGGTCGGTAACACGTCCCTGAGGCCAGTTATAGGTTCTGATCTTAGCAGACCTATCACCAGTAGAAACCATGGTTTTACGTTTCCCCGACATTTCTTCGAGGTACTTTGTGTATTCCAAATCGTACAACCTGTTTCTTAGTTCTTTCAAGGCTTTCGCATAGTTCTTGAGCTGTGATTTTTCATCCTGACATGTAACCACAATTCCTGATGGAATATGGGTAAGTCTAATTGCTGAGTATGTTGTGTTTACCGATTGTCCACCAGGACCTGATGAGCAATATGTATCTCTGCGGATATCTTTATCAAGCAGTTCAATATCAAAGTCTTCTGCTTCTGGAAGGACAACTACCGAAGCAGCTGAAGTATGAACACGACCCTGTGTTTCAGTTTTTGGAACACGCTGAACCCTATGCACTCCCGATTCAAATTTCAGTATGCCATATGCACCATTACCGGTAATGCTAAAAACAATTTCTTTGTAACCTCCGGCAGTACCTTCATTAATTCGTGTGATCTCAATTTTCCAATTCTTTGTTTCACAGAACTTTTGATACATTCTAAACAAGTCGCCTGCAAAAATACTGGCTTCATCGCCACCTGTGCCGGCTCTAACTTCCATTATTGCATTTTTGGAATCTTGTGGATCTTTTGGAATTAGCAGCATTCTGATTTTTTCTTCGATAGCTTCTTTTTCAGGTATTAGTTCATCAAGCTCATCCTTTGCCATTTCTCTAAAATCAGCATCTTTTTCTGTTTCCAGCACCTCCCTGGCACCTTCAATATTGGAAATGATTGATTTGTATTCTTTGTATGCTGTAATAAGAGGTTCCAGATCTTTATAATCTTTATTAAGCTTAACGTATCGCTTCATATCCGTCATTACTTCCGGATCATTCATCTGTTCAGATATTTCTTCCCAGCGATTTTTTACAACCTCTAATTTATCTATAATTTCCACGTGTTTTCAATTTGGATGCAAAGGTATAAAAAAAGGGTGATGATAGAGTTAGGGCTGAGGTTAAGATTGATATTAAGGTTGAGATTTAGGCCAAGAGAAAGATAAGTAGTTTGGAAATCAGTAACAATCAATGACCTAATATCAATGGTTAATTTCTAATTATCTAATGAGCAATTAACCAATTACCCTATTATCTAATTACTAATAATCCAATTACCAGCTACCGCCGGCTCCACCACCGCCAAAGCTGCCGCCTCCGAAGCCACCAAATCCTCCGCCACCACCTCCGAAACCTGAGCCGCCTCCAGAAAAACTACTCCAGCTACCAGAATTTGAGCTTCTGCCACTCAACATACTTCCAAGCAATAAGGCTGTCCATAACGAACCGGAACCACCTGATCCAATACTTTGTGATCTTCCACGGCTGCCCCTAATAATAATAATGATGATAATAATAACTATAAATGGCAATAGAGAAACAAGACCTTTTCCTCCACTTTGATTTTGATAGTCTTTTGAGGAGATTTCTCCTGAAGCAAGTTTCATTAATACTGAGGTTGCTTTATTAATTCCTCCATAGTAATCACCTTGTTGGAAAGAAGGAATCATTTCATTATTAATGATTCTTTTGGTAATTGCATCAGGGATTGCAGGCTCTAGTCCATAACCAACAGCAATGTATACCTCCCCTTTATCGGTGCTGGTTTTGGGTTTCACAAGTACAACTATTCCATTGTCAAACTCTTTTCTGCCCACTTTCCATTGCAGACCAATCTCAGTTGCAAAACTAAAAGGAGTATAACCATCCAATGAATTAACAATTACAACAGCTATTTGATTTGAAGTTGTATCATTAAATCTCACAAGCTTTTTTTCCAGAGCTCTGGTTTCCTTTGAATTTAGAATTTTTGCAAAATCGTTAACAAGCCTTGGAGGAACTGGTCTGTCAGGAATAGTTTGAGCTACAACATTAGAAAATATAGTTGTTGTAAGGAAAAATAGTATGATTGACGAAATCTGGATACTTCGTTTAATTCTCATTGTTGCTTGTAGTTTTTAGTTAATCCCCAAAAGAGATTTCATCCGACAATTCGTTAATATCATCAATATGGTGAGGAAAATGTTTCTTAAGCCGAACTCCTGCCATGGTTATCCCAGTTGACAGACCTTCAGTAAAATCACCTTCCTTAAATTTCCCGGCCATAATAGTTTTTATTTCTTCCCAAAAATTTTCAGGTACCTCTTTGTTTATACCTGAATCCCCAATAATGGCAAATTTCTTACTTACAATAGCCAGATAAAATAGAACACCATTATGAAGATCAGTTGTGTCCATTTTAAGTTTCCCAAAAAGGTAGGATGCTCTATCGAGTGCATCACCATTACATTCGTTTTCGATATGTACTCTTATCTCGCCAGAAGTGTCAAGTTCAGCATTTAGTATGGCTTTTTTTATTTCCGATTTTTGTTCTTTTGTAAAGAAATCACTAGCTCTAGTCTTCATCCGGTATATTTTTAGTTATATCTAAGCAGTTGTCTGTAATAGTAATAATTAATAAAATGGCAATTAAATCTTTTTCAAGATTGGGATAAGCATGAGTTAAAACTCAACTTTGGGAGCTGTTTCTGAACCTTCTTGTGCTTTAAAATATGGTTTATCGGTAAAGCCAAACATATTGGCCAACATATTTTTAGGGAATAACTTAATGAAGGTATTATAAGCTCGGGCTGATTCATTGAATTTGCGCCTTTCAACAGAAATACGATTTTCAGTTCCCTCAAGTTGAGCTTGTAATTCAAGAAAATTCTGATTTGCTTTCAATTCGGGATAGCGTTCAACAACAACCATTAGTTTCGATAATGCACTGCTTAGCCCATCCTGCGCTTGTTGAAAAGCGGCAATTTTATCAGGAGTAAGATTCCCGGCATTAATTGTTGTACTTGTTGCTTTTGCCCTTGCATTAATAACTCCTTCAAGAGTTTCTTTTTCGTGTGATGCATAGCCTTTTACTGTTGATACCAGATTTGGTATCAAGTCGGCACGACGTTGATATACGTTTTCAACATCAGCCCACTGCTTATCAACAGATTCACTTAGAGTAACCATGCTATTGTACGAACCCTTAAACCATCCATAGATTAAAAATCCCACAACCACAATTACGATTATTATTATCCAACTTTTTTTCATCTTCTTATTTTTATTTTAACTATTAACTCATAACT
>CALDOI010000004.1 GCA_937912115.1 uncultured Bacteroidota bacterium
GCTTCCATAATCTGAGCATCCGAAACTGTTATGGTTTCTCCATTATACTCCTGAATATACTTTTGAGCCATGTAAAAATTTCGGGGGATATCCACAGAAATTGAATCAGCAATTGTTGCACACGCTTCAACTATAAATTCATTTGCTCCAATATTTCTAACCAGATTATCACTATTTTCAGCCTGCACTGCCACAATAATTGGCATATAATCAATTATGTCGAGATTGAGCAGTTCTTCAAAACCTTTATAAACCCCTGAAATTATTACCCCATCACCAACCGGGACAAAAATTCTATCGGGAACAGTAAAATTCAACTGTTCATATAACTCAAATGAAACAGTTTTTTTGCCTTCGATAGTTAAAGGATTGAAAGCAGTATTACGATTATACCATCCAAATTCTTTGGTGGCCTTTATACTTAGGTCAAAAGCATCATCATAAGTTCCTTTAACAGGAATTATTGTTGCTCCATACATTAGTATCTGCGTAAGTTTTGCAATGGGTGCTGAATGGGGAACAATAATGATTGCTTTTTGTCCCTGGGCAGCACAAATCCCGGCCAAAGAAGAACCTGCATTTCCTGTTGATGCTGCTACAATGGTGTCAATTTCATTTTCGAGAGCATAGGCAGATACTACTGCAGAAGCCCTGTCTTTAAAAGAATAAGTTGGGTTTTGAGAATCATCTTTAAGGAAAATATTATAGGTTGAGTCAGGATTACCAAACGCACGATAATGGTAAAGTGGAGTTCTGCCTATTCTGAGGTTTGGAAGACTCCCAATTTCCTGAAAAGGCATTAGATCCATAAAATTATTATGAGATAGTATTGCAAAATCAACCCTGACCTTTACTAATTTTTGATAATCATATACAGTTTTCAGAACCCCTTTTGGAGGTATGTCTGGTGAGTTTAGTTTATCGCACACCGGACATAAATATATTATATGTGATTCCTCATAAGTAGCACCACAGTCAACACATTTGTAATGAAATTTTTGATTATTCATATTATTTTTTGTTACTAATGTGATATTCCACCATTGGTTCAGCCAGACTATAAAACTCATCTAATTTGTCCCCTAGAAGTTTTTTGTCGAACAATTCAATTTGATACTTTGAAATCATAGCTGGTGACATGCTTCTACTTAAAGAATACTCAACAACTCTTTCATCTTTATTTTTACATAATATTATTCCGACGCTTGGTTTTTCATGTTCCTTTTTTATATCTCTATCCAATGCTTCAAGATAAAACTCCATTTTTCCAAGATATTCTGGTTTAAAATCGGAAATCTTCAAATCGAAGGCCACTAAACACTGTAGTTCTCTATGAAAAAAAAGCAAATCAATATAATAATCTTTTTGCCCAACCTGTATACGATATTCATCTCCAACAAATGTAAAATCCTTACCAAATTCAAGAATGAAATTTTTTAGATTTTGGATAATTACCTTTTGAAAACTTTTTTCAGAAAATACGGCTGGAAGTGTTAGAAAATCGAGCACATAATTATCTCTAAAAACCTCGTCTGATGATGGGTACAATTCTCTCACCACTGGTGAGAGTTTTTCAGTTGAAAGCAATGTCCTTTCGTATAAAGCACTATCCGCTTGTCTTTCAAGCTCCCTTTTCGACAATCTTTCATTAATTACTAACCTTATGTAGAATTCGCGCTCTTGTTCACTTTTCGATTTGGAAATTATCGTTAAATTGTTTGTCCAGCTAATTTTTCTTACCAATGATGAGAGCTTTTCGTTCTCATGGTAAATTTCATAAAACTGCTTCATTCTCCACAAGTTTTGTGAGGAAAAGCCTTTCATTTCCGGTTCAGCATGTTTCAGGTAATCAGCTAATTTAGTCACAACTGCTTTTCCCCATTCAGAGTTACTTATTTTTTTACTAATGTATGACCCAATATTCCAATAGAGATTTATTAATTCAATATTTACCGCAGAAAAAGCCGTTTCTTTTGCCTTGTTGATAATATTGCGTATTTCTATAAACTGATTCTCTATTTTCATCATTATAATATAAAACCTATATAACCCTAATACTGCTTGGTTTATTGACTTTACAAATACTCCTTAATCACACCCGTCCGCTCATTAAACTCCATAATCTCTTTATCCCATTCAGCTACTTTTGCATAACGCGATTTCCAATAATTTTCATCGTACCATTGTGCATTTAGCTCTTCAACGGTTTTGCCTTGCTGCTCGATCCAAGTAAAATATTTCAGATTATGCATTCGTTTTTTCTCATAATAATTCATCTCAATCATGTGATCGATGTTTAACCCAAGCAAATCAGAATCGAAACTAACAGCAGCATCCCTGTTTGTGAATTCACCATGAATTTGGTTCTCTTCAACAAGTCGTGACTGATACATCTCCATTGAGTCAGTCGCAACTGAAAACACTATATCATTTTCGTCCATTTCATAATATTTGGCTAACTTTATTGATCCCATCAAATTAGCAATTGAAGATATTCCCAATAAGCTGAGCTTGTTTACAAGTGCAGGATCAATTTTTAATTCATTTTTTAGATAATCATGACCTGCTTTTTCATTAAACAATCGCATTAAACGCATATTTGGATTATCATCGATACCCGCAACCATATCCATATTTTTTATATTATGAATCCAAGGAACATGCTTATCGCCAATACCTTCAATGCGATGCTCACCATACCCATTTTCAAGAAGAGTTGGGCATTGTAACGCTTCACCGGCGCACACTTTAATATGTGGATAAACCTCTCTAAGATAATCAGCACTTCCCAATGTTCCTGCAGAGCCCTGAGTTAAAAACAGTCCTGAAAAACGATTAATATCACCATCAAGTGATCTAAAAACCTCTTCCATTGCAGGACCGGTAACAGCGTAATGCCACAATGGGTTTCCAATTTCTTCAAATTGGTTAAGGTTTACAATACTATCACCGCGCTCAGCTATTAATTCTTTAACCTTATCGTAAATCTCTTTAACATTGCTTTCGGTGCCGGGAGTTGCAAAAACCTCTGCACCAACTTTGTGTAACCATTCAAACCTTTCTTTCGACATTCCCTGGGGCAGTACAGCAATCGATTCACATCCCAATAAATACGAGTCATATGCCCCGCCACGGCAATAATTTCCTGTTGATGGCCAAAGTGCTTTTTGACGGGTTGGATCAAAACGACCAGTCACCAACTTTTCCACAAGCGGGCCAAAAGTTGCTCCAACTTTATGGGCACCCGTTGGAAAGTATTTCCCAATTAATAATATGATTCTGGCTTTCACTCCGGTTAGTTCTGATGGTAATTCAATGTAGTTTACACCATTGAAACCCCCTCCAAATTTAACAGGTTCATTTTTCCAGTTTATTCTATATAAATTGAGTGAATTCAAATCCCATAACCCAATATCCTTCAACTTATGAGTTATCTTTTCCGGGATTAATTCCGGATTTCTCATCTGTTTATAGGTCGGTAGAATAATATGTTTTTCGCGGCACCGCTGAATTGTGTTTTCTAATACTTTTTCTTTATTAGTCATATCGTTGTTATTGTTATCCAAATGGAAAAAAATCCATTATGACATTGTTATTTTCTTAACTATAAATATCATATTCCATAGAAACTCAGTGCTCCTTGCAATATTATCTTTAATTGTACTATTGTTGCCATATCAAGCTCAAAATTAGCATTTTCATCAACTTCAATACCAATATATTTTAATGTGTTATAATTTAATTGTATGGTAAAATAGCTGCTACCATAAATTAGTTTATCATCAGATATGTGAATTACGTAGGGCTTATCATTTTGATAGTGGAATAACTGTGGATATTCATTTTCCACATCCAGGAAATAACCATCTCTATTTTTCTCAAATTCTTGTTTAACAAGATATAGATGTGGTTTTTCAATATACGGGCTACCCGATGTTGGGCAAAAAGTTGTGCAATTACCGCATTGGTTACACCAATCGGCAATATGGATAATTTGGTGATTCTGCTTAATTCCAAATGAACTTCCTTCTAAAATTTCCACCTTACCGTCTACAACATTAATTTTTTGAGCATTGTATTTAACAGGAGTTATTTCAAATGAGTGAAACGCCAGATTTGGGCAAACTGTGGTGCATATATCGCATACCTCATCACACAATAAACAACGGGAAGCTTCTTTAATAGCCTCCTCCTTGGATAAAGCTGTGCTAACAAGGTTGAAGTTCTTTCTATCATCTAAACTTGTTTCCAATACATTTTGGGGCAATATTCTAACAGCTTTATTGTTCATAAGCTGAGTATAATTCATTGGTTTAAGCGTTAATACAGGATTAGTAGAAAAACCAATATTAGCCTTATCAATTATCTCCTGTGCTGCCTTACGTCCATCACCAATGGCAATAATGGCTGTTGATGCTCCATGCATTGCATCACCACCAATGAATACATTTTTTAACCTGGTTTGATAACTTCCATTTTGGGTTTCCAATAAACAAGGATCCACAAAATCAATATTGAGTTCCTGTCCGATGGCCGGAATGATCGTATCTGCTAATATTTCAAAATCAGAATCCGGGATTTCGATCGGGCTGGCTCTTCCGGATTCATCCTTTTGTCCAAGCTTCATATTGCGGCACTGAAGGGATATAACAGTTCCATTATCATTATTTACTACTAAAGGAGTTGTTAATTCGAGTATGTCGATACCTTCATCAATTACCGCCTGAATTTCACCTTTATCAGCGGGCATTTGTTTGATTGTCCTTCTATATACAACTGTAACCTTCCCTTTTTCCCCAACACATCGATAGGCAGTACGAGCTGCGTCCATTGCAGTATTCCCTCCACCAATAATTACAACATTATGTCCAATTCCTTTGCTTTCACCCTTTTTAACTTTGAATAATAGATCAAGTGGATCAATCACTCCCTTTGCTTCAATTCCTTTTAAAAATAACTTCTTTGAAATTTGTGCTCCCGTTCCAATATAGACATAGTCATTATCGCTACGTAACTTGGTAAACATAGTCTTATCAATTGGGTAATTGTATTTAATGACTACTCCAGCTTCTTCAATTTTTTTAATATCAAGACCTATTGCTTTATTGGTTAGTCTGAATGATGGAATAGCCCCCGACACCATTCCTCCCGGCTTATCCTTCGATTCATAAACAACAACTTTCAATCCTGCTAAAGCAAGAAAATATGCACATGATAAACCTGAGGGACCGGCACCGATTATTGCGACTTTTTTCGGATGACCGGAACGGGTTTTTGCTTTTTTGTAATCAGATTCTCTATGTGAATTTTCAGCTACCGTACGTTTTATTTCCCTTATTAAAACCGGGCTATCATAATTTATCCTTGTGCATTTTGATTGACAAAGCTGATCACAAATCATTCCTGTTGTACGAGGAAATGGGTTGGTTTGCTCGATTACTTCAGCTGCTTTTTCAAATTCTCCTTTTGATGTATAATACATATAATCAGGTATTCCCTGATTCGTGGGACATGTATCCACACATGGTGCATGGATGCAATCAAACTGGTTAAGCTGCCTGCCTGTTTTAATACTTAGATCGTGGAATCCAACTTTTTTGTAAGCTTTATTTTCCGATAGTCTTTTCAAATAATTTTTTAGATTCTTCAGGTTACCAGAATTGTTATTATCAACAACACAATTTTTCAACAAACTAATATACTGATTAAGACGGCCATAACCTCCTGGTTTTAATAAATCAGTACAAACAGTAACCGGTGTTAGTCCGCATGAAACAATTTCAGCAATATTAAAAGCATCGGCACCCCCAGAAAAAGAAATATCCAATTTGCCATCAAATTCATTTTGCAATTTATGGGCAAGGTTTATTGAGATTGGATGAAGTGCCCTGCCACTCATGTACATCATCTTTTCATCTTTCGGAAATACATCTTTATTGTTCAGGCTTTCCAGAGTATTGGTTAATTTAATACCAAAATGGAGATTCTGATCATCGGCTTTCTTTTGCAGGTTACCAATTATTTTCAGAGCTTCATCGTAGTTGAGGTCATGTTCAAAAGCAACGTCTGGGACTATCGCGTCAAATCCAGAGTCATCAAGTATTTCATGCAGTTCTTCTTTCCCCAATAATGTTGGATTAAGCTTAATCGTAGTATGTAGTTTCTTTTCAACAATCAGGTATTCACCAATTTTTTCAATTTCATCCGAAGGGCAGCCATGCATTGTAGAAAGAGTAACATTATTTGATATTTTTGGGTTAATTTTCAGATCTTCAACGTTTGGATAAATAGATTTTACGCTTTCAATTTTAATTTTCATCTCATCTCCTGCATCCTCCATCTTATCAAAAAACCACTGAACATTTCTGTTTAATATACCATCATAGTTATATCCAATACTCATATTAAATATCACTCCCGGATCGGTTGATTTATCCCACCCAAATTTACCCCTGAGAATATGAATGATTATCCAGGCATTGAGATATTGGTCGAACGACTGCTCAATCTTCAACTCCTGCGACCATTCGCAATTATACCCTTCATCCTGCATGTCGATACATGGTTTGGAAACATTAAGTTCGTCAAGGGTTTGAACGGTTTTCAGTTCGATAAATCTTGCACCTGTCAGCCATGCTGACACAATATTTTGAGCAAGCTGAGTTTGAGGTCCTGCCGCAACACCAATGGGGGTTTCTAATAATCGACCAAATCTACTTGTGCGAAATGAATCATTAATATTTGGAGTATAAAATAAGTCCTTTGATATTCCCAAAACGAAATCACTCTTGTCATACTGATTTAGTATGATTTTCAATAATTGAGGCAATGGAATTATATGGAAACTATCTGTCATAATCTGCTTAAATAACAATCTAACAAATTTAGGTAAAAGATATGATAGTTATATATTTCATATACTTTTGGATAACAATTCAACTTTGGAAAAATGAAAAAAGATTGCTCGGTTATTATACTTGCAGCGGGGAAGTCAACTCGAATCAAACAGCCTAAATTTCTATTAAAAATGCATAACGGTATATCATTTTTAGAAAGCATCGCACAACAATATGCTGAATCAGGCTGTGAAAACATAGTGGTTATCCTTAACAATGAGTCAGTTGAATTGATTAACCCCAAACAACTAAACCTTCCACCACAAACACAAATAATAAAAAATAATTATCCTGAGCATGGTCGATTCCATTCATTAAAACTCGGGCTGGCAGAAATTAAAACCGGTACTACATTCATACATAATGTTGATAACCCTATTTCTGATCGAACATATTTAGAATTAATCTATGTCAATAATGCAAAAGCTGACGTTATTAAGCCTGTTAACAATGGCAAAGGCGGTCATCCCATACTAATTAGCCACAAGGTTGTTCGTTGCATTCTTGACAAAAAAACTTATGATATTGATTTTAGAGAGTTTCTTAACAGGTTTTCAACATATGAAGTTGAGGTTGATGACAAGGCAATTCTTCTCAATATCAATACGGAAGATGATTACCGTAATTTTATTAAAAATTACTAGTTTTAACCAAAGTAAATTGTAAATCAAATAATTAGTGACCAATGAATATTTGGAAATACATAGAAAACAAACTAGACGAATCAAAGGCTCTTTACTTAATGATTGTTGTTGAGAGTCATGGTAGCAGTCCCGGTAAGCAAGGTTTTACAATGGCCGTTTGTGAAGATGGTAGTCTGGCTGGTTCAATTGGCGGAGGGGCAATGGAGTTCGATCTGGTTGAAGAATGTCGTGGTATGCTTAGGAATGAAGTTTATACAACTTTTATTAAAAAGCAAAATCACCATGGTGAAACCGCTGATAGCACTGGTATGATGTGTTCAGGTGAACAAACCGTTGCCTTTAAACCGCTAACCAAAACTAATAAATCTATTATCAGGAATATTACACATAGTCTCTTAGATAATGAGAGAGGTTCTCTGAAGATTTCACATAATGATTTTGGGTTTGATACCACTTCGGTAATCAAAGAAACTCAATATGAGTTTTTCTTTACTGAAAATGATAATTGGCATTACAATGAGATAATTGGCTTCATAAGCACAATATACATTATTGGTGCCGGGCATGTGGGCTATGCTGTTTCAAAGTTGATGTCGCAACTTGGGTTTAATGTTGAAATTTTCGATAACCGCACCAACCTTTTAATGCTTGATGATAATCCGTATGCAAACAAAAAAAAGGTTATCGATTACAAAAAAACAGATCATTACATATGCGAAAGCAGCGATAGTTATGTTGTTATAATGACTAACAATCATCAGGATGATAAAGAAGTTCTTGGTCTGTTAATAAGAAAAAACCTTGCATATATTGGATTAATGGGAAGCAAGGCCAAAGTAGCAAAATTCAAAAGAGCATTAATAGATGAAGGTTTCACAGAAATTGAATTGGACAGAGTTCATGCTCCAATAGGATTACCAATAAATAGTATTACTCCTGATGAAATCGCTGTTAGTATTGCTGCAGAAATAATTAAAGTAAAAAACAAAATAATATGAAAACAGTAGGTTTAATTGGAGGTATGAGCTGGGAATCATCAGCAGTATATTATAATTTGATAAACAGAAAAGTAAAAGAAATACTTGGTGGTTTTCACTCTTGTAGTAGCATAATGGTTACTGTTGATTTTGCAGAAATAGAGAAATTACAGCACCTCGGCGAATGGGAAAAACTTGATAAAATAATGGCAGATTCAGCGCTACAGCTTGAGATAGCAGGGGCTGACATTGTTGTACTTTGCACAAATACAATGCATTTATGTGCGCCTGCAATTCTTAAAAGTATTTCTATTCCTTTCTTACATATTGCCGAAGCCACCGGTTTAGAAATTAAAAACAGGGGGCTGAAAAAAGTTGCTCTACTAGGCACAAAGTTCACAATGGAAAAAGATTTCTACAAAAAATACATAAACGATAATTTTGAAATTGAAGTGATAATACCAACCGAAGAAGAGAGGAATCAAATCCACAATATCATTTATGGAGAATTGGTAAAGGGTGTTATAAAAGATGAATCGAGGGAGGTTTACAAACAAATTATTTCCAACCTCGAACATCAAGGTGCTCAGGGTGTAATTCTGGGATGTACCGAAATTCCATTGCTAATTTCCCGTAGTGACGTAAATATACAGGTATTCGACACCACAACAATTCACGCCCACAAAGCTGTTGAATGGGCATTACAGGACTAGTATAAATAATAATATCAACATGAATAGTATATAATTGATGATTACAAAATTAATAGAAGATAAAAAAAGCAAAGTTCTCAGTTAACGGACTAATTGGACTTCTTGATAGCTACGATATTATTATTGAATAAATTTAATACTTTTATCCGCCTCAATCCGCATAGATTAAAATCGTGATTATCATTTAAAAAGAAATCAATATGAATAAAATAAGGCTCATTATATGTATAGCAATATTTATCTTTTACAACCCTAGTATCTTTTCTCAAGGTTTAACATCACCTCAAATAGACTCAATTGTTAAGGTTGCAATGGATAGCATGCAACATGCAGGCCTAGCGGTTGCTGTTGTATTAGATGGAGAAATTGTTCACTCAAAGGGTTATGGTATGGCATCTATTGTAACCGGGGATAAAGTTGATCTTCACACAAGATTTTCCATAGCTTCAAATAGCAAAGCTTTTACATCTACTGCATTAGCTATACTTGTTGATGAAGGCAAAATTGACTGGAACGACAAAGTTGTTGATCATATACCCGAGTTTAAAATGTATGACCCCTGGGTTACTGCTAATTTTACAATTATTGATTTGCTAACTCACAGGAGTGGTCTGGATTTAGGGGCAGGCGATTTAATGTGGATACCTGACGGAAACAACTTCACTGTTGCCGATGTTATATCAAGTTTCCAGTATCAAACTCCTGTTTCAGATTTTAGAACTAAATATGATTATGATAATCTACTCTATCTTGTTGCTGGTGAAATTGTAGCCAGAAAAAGTGGAATGACCTGGAGTGAGTTCATTGAAGAAAAAATAATGGATCCTCTTCAAATGAATGAATCGGCTGGGACTCTACAAAGGTTAACCTCAAAAAACAACATTGCTAAACCACATTCATATATTGATAACGAATTTGTTCAGGTTGATGAATTTGATGCAACACAAGCCGCAGCTGCTGCAGGTATCTACGCAAGTGTTAACGACCTAAGTAAATGGATGATAATGCAACTTAATAATGGAGCTATGAATGATTCAACCCAACTAATTTCAGAAAAGAATCATAAAAAAATGTGGCAACCATACACCAATCGTGGTTTTGCAGCCGTTGGGAATCCTCCATATAATACACATTTTTACTCATATGGACTGGGTTGGGGAATTAGTGATATTGCCGGTTATGTTAAGCTTAGCCACACTGGTGGAATGCCGGGAATGCTTTCACAAACAATACTTATCCCGGAGCTTAATTTAGGTGTTGTAGTTCTAACAAACGCCGATCCCGGAGGATACAGTTTCCTTTCAATTCCAAATCTTATTGTGGATTCATACATAGGTGTTGATAGTGTAGATTGGATTGGCAGAATGAAAACAGCCATTAATAATCGTGAAGAAAATGGCGACAGCATTGTAAATATGGTTTGGGAAACTGTAAAAAAAGCAAAAACAAAACATCTGAATATTGATGATTTCGTTGGCACTTATCGTGATGATTGGTTCGGAGAAATAGAGATATGGGAAAAAGATAAAGAACTTTGGATTAAATCAATACGTTCTCCAAAACTTGTTGGAAAAATGTCTTATTACAAAGCCAATACTTTTGCCATAAGATGGGATTATCGCGACATGGAGTGTGATGCATTTGCAAGTTTTACACTGGATAAAGAGGGAAAAGCTATAAGCTTTACGATGGAAGGCATATCACCAAATATTGATTTTAGCTTTGATTTTCAGCATTTAAACCTTGTGCGAATTAAATAATACCTTAATCAATTACTAATAATTTTACTATTCTTATTATCAAAAAAAATGCAAATAGCAGCAAATACACCTGAAGAATATATATACAAACTACCTGAAGAAAGAAAAGAAGCCATAACTCAACTTCGGAATGAAATTAAATCTAATCTTCCGGATGGATTCGAAGAAACTATGAACTATGGAATGATTGGCTATGTTGTGCCTCATTCAATATACCCAAACGGATACCATTGTGATCCCAAGCAACCATTGCCATTTATCAATATTGCTTCTCAAAAAAACCATGTTGCTGTTTATCATATGGGTATTTATGCAGACAAAAAATTACTGGATTGGTTTACTACTGAATACATAAAACAGAGCAAGGTAAAGCTTGATATGGGAAAAAGCTGTATCAGATTTAAAAAACCTGAGCATATAACATATGATCTAATAGGAAAGCTTGCTAGTAAGATGACCCCAAAGGAATGGATTGATATTTATACGGCTGCATTTGTAAAATAATTAATAACTTTTAACCGCTTTGCCTGTTGATGATGAATCCTTTTGAAAGCAAAATAATCGCACACCGTGGAGAATCACACGATGCTCCTGAAAATACTCTGGCATCAATAAACCTTGCATGGCAAAGAAACGTAAAAGCAGTTGAAATAGATATTAGATTAACCCGTGATAATGAAATTGTTGTTATTCATGATAGTAA
>CALDOI010000005.1 GCA_937912115.1 uncultured Bacteroidota bacterium
AGCCTCAGGATCATCACCAATTGGTTCGTCTTCAAGCATTATTCCGGCCTCATCAATTATATTTTGGTAGGTAAAAATTGAACAATTAAATCTTAAAGCAAGAGCAACAGCATCCGATGTCCTGCTATCAATTTCTGTTCTTTCACCATCTTTCTCACAAATAAGCACGGAAAAGAAAATTCCCTCTTCAAATTTATTTATTATAACTTCTATTATTGTTATTTCGAATTGTTTGGCAAAGTTAGTGAACAAGTCATGAGTTAGTGGGCGAGATGGTTTCATATTCTCAAGTTCAATCGCAATTGCCTGTGCTTCACTACTGCCAATAATTATCGGTAGTCGCTTCTTTTGCCCGGGTATGCCTAATATCAATGCATACGCTCCACTTTGTGACCTGCTGTAGGACATTCCAACAATTTCAAGCTTAACCTTCTTCATACTTTTCTAAATAATTGCTAAAATTATAAAACTTTTTACGGATGTGGATATTATTCATTGTTTGTTTTTTTATAATTACTAACAAAAAACTATTCAAATTAAATATCAGTTATACAAGAGTATACGAGTCAATATTATAAGTAGTGTATTAATTTTTAGCGGTTAATTAAAATTGTTAATTGACTATTGATAACAAAGATGATTATTATTAGTCAGATTAAATCATATTTTTTACTTTAGCCAACTTCTTTGCAATCGATTGATATTTGTAATTTAAATTAATTAATAAAGTAGTTATGAAAAAAATTCTTACGCTTTTCGCTTTGTTTTCTGTTCCAATATTGGCATCGGCAAGTGAAGCTGACCTTGTAATTCCTGATGGTGTTAAAGACCAATCAATCCTTTATTGGGGTTTCCTGATCACTTTAGCTGGTTTCCTTTTTGGATTGTATCAATTTATGAAAGTGAAAAAGATTCGCGCTCATCAATCTATGTTAGATGTTGCTCAGGTTATTTTTGAAACGGCAAAAACTTACTTGATTGAGCAAGGGAAATTCCTTGCAATTTTATTTGTATTTATTGGTGCTGCCGTGGCATTTTATTTTGGATGGCTTTCTGTTGATCCTGAAACCGGCGAAAATTTATTTGGTGTTGCCGGTGTATTAATGATCCTTGGTTGGACAATAATTGGGATCCTAGGTTCATATAGTGTTGCATGGTTTGGAATCAGAATGAACACTCTGGCTAATTCTAGAATGGCTTTTGCATCTTTAGAAAGAAAACCAATTAAGTTACTTAATATTCCTTTGAATGCTGGAATGAGTATTGGTGTTGTGTTAATTTCTTTGGAATTGATGATGATGCTAATAATATTATTATTCGTGCCAGGTGAGTATGCCGGTGCAAGTTTTATTGGTTTTGCAATTGGCGAATCGTTAGGTGCTTCAGTATTAAGAATTGCTGGTGGTATTTTTACTAAGATTGCTGATATCGGATCCGACCTGATGAAGGTAATATTCAAAATTGGTGAAGACGATCCACGAAACCCGGGAACAATTGCCGATTGTGTTGGTGATAATGCTGGTGATAGTGTAGGCCCAACTGCTGACGGTTTTGAAACCTATGGAGTAACGGGAGTTGCATTGATTTCTTTTATACTTCTCGCTGTTACTAGCATTGATTATCAGATTCAGCTACTAGCATGGATATTTATAATGCGTATTCTCATGATAGTTACGTCAATTGCTTCTTTTTGGATCAATGGCATAATTACAAAAGCAAAATACCAAAATGCTGATGATCTGGATTTTGAGAAACCTCTAACCTCATTGGTGTGGATTACATCTTTACTATCAATAGTTGTTACATTTGTAGTTAGTTACTTAACTATAAAAGAGCTGCCAAATGATCTTTGGATTTCTCTTTCAGTTATTATTAGTGCAGGAACACTAGGTGCTGCTATTATTCCAGAATTTACGAAACTATTTACCAGTCCTAAATCAACTCATGTACAAGAAGTTGTAGTGGCATCACAAGAAGGTGGAGCATCCTTGAATATACTTTCTGGACTCGTTGCAGGTAATTTTAGTGCATTTTGGAAAGGTATGGTTTTCTTTATGCTGATGTTTATCGCTTATTTTGCTAGTACCTTCGGTCTGGCTGACATGATGATTTATCCTTCTATTTTTGCATTTGGTCTTGTGGCATTTGGTATGCTGGGTATGGGACCAGTAACTATTGCTGTTGATAGTTATGGACCTGTTACCGATAATGCTCAATCGATTTATGAATTATCATTAATTGAAGAAAATAGAAAAGAAACCATTGCTGAAATTGAAAGAGATTTTGGTTTTACACCTGATTTTGAGAAATCTAAATACTATCTTGAAGCTAATGATGGAGCAGGCAATACATTTAAAGCAACAGCAAAGCCAGTACTGATTGGTACAGCAGTTGTAGGTGCCACAACCATGATATTCGCTTTGATACTAGTTATTAAGCATTCTTTAGGTATTGAACCAACCGAAGTGCTAAATTTACTTAATCCATATACTATTATGGGTTTCTTATTGGGTGGAGCGGTTATTTATTGGTTTACAGGGGCTTCAATACAAGCTGTTACAACAGGTGCCGCACGTGCAGTTGAGTATATAAAACATAACATTAATCTTGATCCTGATGCCCCCAAAAGGGCAGATGTTGAAAAATCAAGAGCCGTTGTAAAAATTTGTACCATATATGCACAAAAGGGTATGTGGAATATCTTTATTGCAATATTCTCGTTTGCATTGGCATTTGCATTTCTTTCCTCTCCATCACAGTTAGTTGATGGAATGAATCATTCAGATACTTTAAAATACTCCTTACCTGTGTCTATGTTTGTAAGTTATTTGCTTTCAATTGCTTTCTTTGGACTATTCCAGGCAATATTTATGGCAAATGCGGGTGGATCATGGGACAATGCTAAAAAAGTTGTTGAAGTAGATATGCAGGAAAAAGGTACCGCATTACATGCTGCAGCAGTTGTAGGTGATACTGTAGGTGATCCTTTTAAAGACACATCTTCAGTAGCTCTTAACCCGGTAATTAAATTTACTACATTGTTTGGATTACTAGCAATGGAAATTGCTATTGCACCACAGTTTAGAGCAATAGCACCTTATATTGGTAGCCTATTTTTAATTGTAGCCCTTTACTTTGTGTACAGATCATTTTATAAAATGAGAATAAAAGGATAATACCGGACAAACAATAATTATAAAGGGAGGCTGCTTGTATGGTGGCTTCCCTTTTTTTATTTGATTGATCCATAAGAATACACTATTCACTGTATGGATGGTTAATAAATATTGTGAAATTAATAACAAGTAATTGAAATGAAATGGAGTTTCAAATGATAAGATTTTTACTTTTGTACTTTCTTAGATAGAATATATGAAATCTCTAATAATTATCGTTAACAACTTAAGAACAAATACATAATGAATACCAAAAACTTTGTAAACAGGCATAATGGTCCATCCAATGATGATGTAAAATATATGTTAAACAACATGGGGTTGGATTCTGTTGATCAGTTAATCGACCAAACTATTCCTGAAAATATTAGATTAAAAAATAGCCTGAATATTGATGAAGGTTTAAGTGAATATGAATATCTAATTCATATGAGAAAACTTGCACAACACAACAAAGTTTTCAAATCATATATTGGTATGGGATATTACAATACAATTGTGCCTCCGGTAATTATGCGGAATGTTTTTGAAAACCCCGGTTGGTACACTTCATATACCCCATACCAGGCTGAAATTTCCCAAGGTAGGCTCGAAGCATTGTTGAATTTTCAAACAATGATTTCTGATTTAACGGGTTTGCCCATTGCTAATTCATCATTGCTTGATGAAGGAACTGCTGCAGCTGAGGCTATGCTGATGTTTTATAACACACGTTCGAGGGCTAGCGTTAAAAATAATGCAAATGTTTTTTTAGTATCTGAAAATATGTTTCCTCAAACATTGGCAGTACTAAAGACGCGTGCAGAATCAAAGGATATTGAATTACAGATTATTAATTGTAAGGATTTTGAATTTACTGATAAGGTTTTTGGATGCATGATTCAATACCCAGATCAAAAAGGAAATATTCCGGATTACAGAGTGATGGTTAAAAGTGCTAATGAACTAAGTATTCCAGTTGCAGTAGCTTCTGATTTATTGAGTTTAGCTTTATTAACACCTCCCGGTGAATGGGGTGCAGATGTAGTTTTCGGTACCTCACAACGTTTGGGAGTTCCGATGGGTTATGGTGGGCCACATGCAGCATTTTTCGCTTCAGTTGATTCATATAAACGTAATATTCCAGGTAGAATTATAGGGATTTCAAAAGATAAAAATGGAGATAGAGCTCTTAGAATGGCTCTTCAAACTCGTGAACAGCATATTAAGCGCGAGAAAGCAACATCTAATATATGTACAGCACAGGCTTTACTTGCCATAATGGCTGGCTTCTATGGAGTTTATCATGGAAGCGAAGGTGTAAGAAATATTGCCTTGAAAATTCACTCATTGACCGTAGCTCTTGCAAAATCGGTTCAACATTCAGGATATATAGTAGAAAACGATTCATTCTTTGATACTTTGTACATCAAAATCCCTGAAGATATAAAAATCGAAGATCTGGTAACTTCATCTCTTGCTCACAATATCAATCTGAGATATTTTGATGATAACTTGCATATTGGCATAAGTGTGGATGAGACTACTAATGAGAATGACATTGGTATGTTGGCAGCAATATTTGCAAAGGCTGCAAATAAAAATGAATTTGAATTAGGTTTCCCTGAAATTGATTCAAACTCACTGGAGTTTATTCCTGACAATTTAACCAGAACTTCTGAATTCATGATGCATGATGCTTTTAATAACTATCATTCGGAAACAGAAATGATGCGTTATCTGAAGGCTCTGGAAAATAAAGATATAGCTTTAAATCGCTCTATGATTCCCTTGGGTTCATGTACGATGAAACTTAATGCTGTTGCTGAATTAATGCCGATTAGCTGGCCTGAATTTACAGATATTCATCCATTTGTACCTGCTGATCAGGCTAAAGGATATCTGGAGATTATCGCTGAGATGAATACGATACTCTCAGAAGTTACCGGTTTCGCTTCTGTTTCATTTCAGCCAAACTCAGGTGCCGCTGGCGAATATGCCGGATTATTGGTAATTAGTGAGTATCAAAAAAGTATTGGGCAATCGCACCGGGATATTTGTTTAATTCCTGCTTCTGCTCATGGAACAAATCCTGCCAGTGCAGTAATGGCTGGTTATAAGGTTGTTGTTATAAAAACCGCTGATAATGGCAATATAGATATTGACGATCTTAGTTCAAAAGCTGAGCAATACAAAAATGAACTTGCGGCCATAATGGTAACATATCCATCTACACATGGAATTTTTGAAGAAGGCATTAGGGATGTAATCAAAATTGTTCACGATAATGGTGGACAGGTTTATATGGATGGTGCAAATATGAATGCTCAGGTAGGATTAACAAATCCTGGTTTTATAGGAGCTGATGTATGTCATCTAAACCTTCATAAAACATTTGGAATACCTCATGGTGGTGGTGGTCCTGGAATTGGACCAATTGGTGTTGCTGAACATCTTGTTCCATTTTTACCAGGTCACATTTTGTCACCAATTGCTGATGATCACAATAATCCGGCTGTATCATCTGCACCAATGGGAAGTGCTCTAGCATTACTAATATCATATGGATATTTAAAAATGCTGGGTGCAAAGGGTTTAACAGAGGCAACCAAGATGGCCATCCTAAATGCTAACTATATGGTTAATGAACTTAAGGATCATTATCCGATACTATATCGCGGAAGCAAAGGTTGTGTTGGTCATGAAATGATACTCGATTGTAATCAGTTTAGCAAAACTGCTGATGTAATGGTTGCTGATATTGCAAAAAGACTAATGGATTATGGTTTCCATGCACCAACTGTTGCCTTTCCTGTTCACGGTACATTAATGGTAGAACCTACAGAAAGTGAACCACTATTGGAAATGGACTGCTTTATTGAAGCGATGAAATCTATTCGTGAAGAGATTAGAGAAGTTGAAGAGGGTAGGGCTGAGAAGATGAACAATGTGGTTGTAAATGCACCTCATACAGCACAAATGTTGATCGCTGACGATTGGACAATGCCATATAATCGTGAACAAGCTGCATATCCACTTCAATGGGTACGAGATAACAAGTATTTTACACCAGTAGCAAAAATTGACGATGCCTATGGTGATAGAAACTTATGTACTTGCTTGCCGATTGAAGAATATGAAAACTCTGGTATCGATATAATAGGAATTTAGATTAATGTAATAGAATCAAAGTCGGAAGCCTGAAGTTCATGTTTTTATGCACTTCAGGCTTTAGATTTCCAATTTCGGTCTATTAGTTTCGAAGTTCATTTAGGATTGTAATACAGGAATATTTTCGGTCTGGAGCGATTTATTTATTCCAAATCTTCCATGATGCATTTGCTTGTATTTCAAGCATTTCCTTACCATTAATGCATAGAGCGCCCTTTTCACGGCCTTTTTTAAGGAATAATGTTTCGGTGGGGTTATACACAAGGTCGTAAAGAATGTGATTATCAGTTAAATAATCATACGGGATATTTGGGGAATTTTCATTTTCAGGAAACATTCCCACTGGAGTGGTATTAATAATGAGCAAGTTATTGTTAATGTCCACTTTGTCGACCCAATTGTAACGTGAATGCAACAATTTGGTTGGATTTCTGGAAATAAAACAAAATAAAATACCCATTTTTCGTAATACATAGGCAACAGAATTTGCACTCCCACCTGTACCAAGTATCATAGCACGTAGATTTTTTCTTCCCTTGATAACAGGTCTTAAAGTTTTTTCAAATCCAATTACATCTGTATTATGACCAGTTAAAAAAGGTTTATCATTGATCCGTTCTATTTTTATTGTATTAATTGATCCCGTAATCTGAACAGCATTATTACTGTGATCCATGTACTGACCAAGGGAACGCTTGAAAGGAATGGTTACATTTAATCCCTTTAAGTCTGGATTATTTTTAATGAAGTTTGGAAAATCATCAATATTATCGAATTCAAATAGCTTATAATCGGCAGATATATCCATTTGCCTGAATTTTTCCTTAAAAAAATCAGGGGAGAATGAATGTGAAAGATTTTTACCAATTAGTCCATAAATATCCATAACTTATTTGTCCTCTATTTTTCCCGTTTTTTGGGCACTATGCTCCATAATCCAAATGCTTATAATTCCGATTATCATAATTATTATAGCAATCAAAAACTCCATATTTAATTCAGGTAAAAAATAATCATATCCAATCACCTTTAGTTTATTTCCAAACAATTCTTCAATGGGGCTTTTCCAAGGCCATATAATGCCAAGGGATCCCAGAATAAAACCTGTTAGGGCGGCTATTGTTTGATCTTTATATCTCTTAAATACCCATGCAAGAATATGAGAGAATGCAACTAGTCCACCAACTGCACCAATTAATACAGGTATTAATATGTTAATATCCCGATTGTTAATTGCATCAATAGCAACAAGTTGATAATTCCCCATTAAAATAAGAACAAATGATCCGGATAGTCCGGGGAGAATCATCGAACAAACCGCAACAACACCACAAAGCACAAGATAAAAAAAGCTATTATTTTGTCCTGCTGGCGTTAAAAAAGTAAACATAACGGCTAGTACAGTCCCTATTATAAAACTACTAATTGCGCTTAATTTCCAATTCTCAACAGTCTTTCCAACAAAATAAACCGATGCCAGAATTAATCCAAAAAAGAAGGCCCAAATGAAAACAGGGTATTGATTGAAGAGAAAATCAAATATTCGTGCAAGAAGAACAATAGCAATAATTACTCCGGCGAACAGGGCTATTAGAAAATAAAGGTCAGTTATTTTTGCAAATTCTTTAAATCGGCCTTTAATTAATACTGATAACGACGAAAGACCAAATGACTTGATTGCATTTATCAACCGTTCGAATATCCCGGTAATAAGTGCTATGGTTCCACCTGAAACGCCCGGGATAATATTTGCAATCCCTACTGCCATCCCTTTCAGTAGATAAATAATATACTCTTTCATTTAATAGGTCAATTAATTTGGTCTATCGGTGTATTTATTACTTTTTATAGTTGCAGTCATTGTATATTATTACTATTCAGTAACATGTAGATACTTATACCTTGATATTGCAGTTTCCAAATATATGTTTTTTTCGCAAACGTTAAGTACCCATTTTGGGTAATAGTTAACATGATTATTGTTAATAAAATGCTTCTGTATAAGTATAGTTAATGACTTAAAAATTGGTGAGGCAATAATTAGTTATTGTTTAATGACTTTTTTTATAACCGTATTATTTTCAGATTTTATTTTAACAATATATAATCCATTGGGTTGGTTTGCAAGGTTAGCTTGTTCAGAATTTCCGCTATACATGAGTATGCCCTCGATATTTCTTATTTCTACATCAATTATTGAATTCCCAACAATGGTGAAATTGCCATTTGTGGGATTAGGGTGGATCATAATATTGTCACCATTAGTATTAAGAGCAATACCCGTTGAAGTAGGAATCCAGCTAATAGATATTGCACTAAAACTTGGAACGCCCATGGGAATAACAGCTTCGGGTTGATCTCCTTTAACAAACGAAAATGAACTGAAGTTACCAGTTGAATTCTTATCAGTGAGTTCCATCCATATCTTATAAGTACCATCAATAACAATTTCACCATCTACGTCAGAGGCATTCCAATAACATGTTCTTGTACCATGGCTGGATTTTGTTGCACCGGTTATTGCATCAACCGTATTGTATGGGCTTCCTGCAGCCGTTGTGGATGCCTGCCATGTATTTAAATGTGTTTTTCGGGTTTGTGCATATGCAAGAAGTGTTTTAACAAAATTGCCTGCATCATCTTCAATCCAAATTGCAACAATATTTTTTGGTGAATAATTTCCACCGGTTGTGCTTGTTGTAACTGTTACAGTTAATTCCCCTGAAGTTTGTGCAAATAGTGAAACTGCGAAAAAAAAGATTGAAAATGCGGTTGAGTAAATTTTTTTCATTGGTATAAATATATTGAGGTTATTTAACTTTTTTAAAGACTATAAATGTAAAAGTATGTGAGATGCTAAACTAAAACCGCTTGCTTAACAGGCTTAACATACTTAGTTACATCAAAATCAACCGGCATATCGTCAGCGTTTTTAAATAAAGATGAGGTTAATCCTGAATTATGCCATTTTCGGGCTCCACTATTTAACGAAAAGTAAAGAATAGATTCAGTAATTCCGGAGAACATATGTGGAAACGCTCTGGAAAGAATTGACATGTAACTATAAGTTTGATCCTTAATATGAGTGTATCCTGCCTGTAATTCTTCCGTAGTCATGCTATTAGGTTTTATAATCACTTTCTTAGCATCAAATTGTCTCCAATCATCAGTAAGGATTCTGTTCTCTTGTTTCATCCTGGTATAAACCTGAGTTCCCGGGTAGGGTGTTAAAGCACATGCTTGTAAAAATGCAGGTTTAGCTTTCCTAATAAAATTGTAAGTATTTTCAAAAACTTCCGGGCTATCATCATCCAAGCCAAAAACAAACGATGCCATCGTCATTATACCATGATCCTGTAACGCTTTAACAGCGTTTACATTTTCGTCAAATGTGGAAAAGGTTTTTTTGTACTTGCAAATTCCTGTTTCGGTCATTGATTCAAATCCTATTAACAAACCTTTACATCCTGATTTGCGAGCAAGCCTCATTAACTCCTTGTCATTCACTATATTAATTGATGCCTGGCCAACCCATGATTTATTAAGAGGAATCATTCTGGTGAATAACTCTTTGGCGAATTTCTTGCTAATAGTTATATTGTCATCAAGGAAAAATATTGCCTTTTCCTTAATGGTTTCAATATCCTTTATAATAAAATCAATTGATTTGTGCCTTTGTTTAGATCCGAAGGATGTTGGTACAGTACAAAAATCACAATTATATGGGCAACCCCTACTGGTTTCAATTGGTGCAATACCAAATTTACCTGCAGACGTTCTAACTAAATCACGTCGAGGAGTTACGTAATTATTTAGTTGAGGATAATTATCAAGTTTGTAAAACTTCTGAAGGCGGAAGGCTTTAACATCGTCAAGCAGCCGTTCCCAAAGTCCGTTTTCAGCTTCTCCAATAACTACAGCATCACCAAACATAATTGCTTCATTTGGCAATACAGTTGCATGAATGCCTCCAAAAACAACAATTTTATCTCTTTTTTTAAACTCATTTGCAATTTCGTAACCACGTATTGCTGTTTGTGTCATTATTGTAATTCCAACAATATCTACATCCTGATCAAAATCTATGATCTCGTTATGCACTTCTTCAGTTATCGTAACTTCATGTTCTTCAGGCGTCATACCTGCGATAAGTGATAGTGTTAATTGAGGAATTGCCATGGTATCATGACGTTGATTATTCTCCGGACATGGAGCAATTAAAAGTATCTTCACTTAGTATTTTTAGAATCGGTAATGATACATTAAAAAGTATGACGAAATTCAGTTTTATGAATTAATAACCTATACTTTGTCTTCCCGATAAATATGGAGATCAATAAATAATATAAATATACAACTAATAATTCTTCAGTTTATTGTGGATTTGATTCATTTAGACTGTCTAATTATTAGTAGCTATCGACTAATGTAACTACTGTTAATTGAGTTACCAAACTATCTAAACCAATAATATCTTTACTGGTAAAGTAAACTACCTTTCTTTGGTTTGGTAACATGTCAAAGTAATTATCATTAAAGTGTCCTTCAAATTTACTTTGTAGATATAGGTTTTTTGCTAATACATCTGTTGATATGGTTATAGAGTAGTTATATTCATCAATTTCTTTAAAATCAAGATTGATATTAGGTATGGGAAGATCTAGATTTTTAGGAATATCAAAATATTTAATGTTTTCATCAATTGTTACTGTGTCATTTTTTGTTAATATTGAATGAAGTAATACTTCGTTGTTCTTGTAATCACCAATTAGGTCTTTAATATTTTCATGATAGTAAGCCTGACTACTATTGCCCTGAATTTCAATTTCCAATTGAATACTATTGATAATATTTCCCTTGAAATCCATAACTGAAATATCAAGTAATGCTACTGTATTTTCCAATTTATCAGAAATAATATACATCTCTAGTTTATCATTTTCAATTGAGTTAGAAATTATAGTTTCCTTAAAGGCATCTCTAACAGCATAATGAAGTGCTTTCCAATTACCATAATAATCGATGCCGGACCAGGAAGCAACAGGCCAGCAGTCGTTTAATTGCCAATATAGTGAGCCCATACAATATGGCATATTTCGTCGATGGGCTTCAATACCAATACTAATTCCTCGCGCCTGCAACAATTGACCAACATAAAGGAACATTTCAAAGTCTCTGGGGTTATTATAATCGCGTAGCATATATTCTTCAATGGTAACATTACCTATGCTTGATCGCTGATGTGATTGCATTACTTCAGAATATATATCCCAATCATCTTCGATCGTGTATTTTTTTACAGAGTTAAATTCAGGAAACGACTGAAAACCAAACTCTGACATAAATCTGGGAATCTCTTCCTCATATTTTGAAAATGGTTCCTTAGCCCACCAAACTCCCCAATAATGATTATCGCCCGATTTTCCATTCTCCAGTTCACCAAATCCGGAACTTGGAGATGAGGACCAATAATATGTTTGAGGATTAAGCTCTTTAACAACCTTGGGCAATATATTATGAAAGATATCATCATAAGCTTTCCATATCGTATCTACAATTTCCTGTCCCTGATTTTCAGATACATTTTCTTTCCATCCCCACCTATTCCATGCTGAAAGTATCTCATTATCGCCGCACCATAAGGCAATGCATGGATGATTTCGTAAACGCTTTACATTCTGTCTTGCTTCAATTTCTACGTTTTCCACAAACTCAGGATTACCGGGATACATTGCACAGGCAAACATAAAATCCTGCCAAACCAATATTCCAGCTTCATCGCAAAGATTATAGAAGATGTCTTTCTCATAAATACCACCACCCCATACTCTTAACATATTGTAATTTGCTTTTTTTGATGAACCAATAAGTTTTATATAATCCTCATCTGTAACTCTGTTAAGGAAGATATCCTGTGGAATATAGTTTGCGCCTTTCATAAATACCGGGTAGCCGTTTAGTTTGAAGTAAAAACTTTTGCCAACGCTGTCGGGTTCTTGAACTATCTCGATTGTTCTTAGACCTATGCTTGTTGATTTTGTTGACAATATCTTGAAATTATCTTTAACAAGTATATCAATATCATATAGTTTTTGGTCGCCCAAACCGTTTGTCCACCACAACTCTGGATTAAGTATATCCATCGAAAATGTAATGTTATTTAGTCCTTTTAATAAACTTACTTTTTGCGCCTTGCAAACTTCATTGTCGATTAGTGTTACCATAGATACTTCAGCTTCTTCTGTTGCTTCAATTTCAATTTCAACTTGAAGTGTAGCTTTTTTTTTAGTAATTTCTTTTTGAATAATAAATAGATCTTGAATATTTGCAATGTCCCAGGCAATGAGTTCAATTTCTTGCCATATACCACTGGTAACAAGTCGGGGACCCCAATCCCAGCCAAAATGATATCCTGGTTTCCGTGTGAAAACACAAACTTTTTTATCACCCAAACCTCCCAGTTCCGATTGATCATTTTCAGCTCCGGGTAATTGGTAGCCAAGCAAATCCCGTAAATGAAGTCCGACCGTAATTGGTGATTCAAAAATAATTCGTAGAGTATTATCACCCTCTTTAAGATGCTTTTTACATGAAACTCTCCAGCTGATAAACATGTTATTAGCTTCAAGAATTAGCGAATCATTTAGAAAAACATTTGCGTAAGTATCGAGTCCCTTAAAGTCAAGTTCAACAACATCTTTATCGAGAGTATTTTTATCAATTTTGAATGTAGTACTGTATTCCCAGTCTTTTTTGTCAACCCACTGTACATCTCGCTCATTTAATCTGTAGTAGGGGTCTTCAATTATTGAATTATTTAATAAGTCAGTATGTACACATCCGGGCACGGTTGCTTCATACCACAAGCTATCATCTGCATTTTTAAATTTCCAATTACTACTGATTTCTTTGTGCGAGTATCTTGTTTTCTCTTTATTACAAGAGTATGTAACTGAGCAAGTGAGGATTAAAAGAAGTAGCTTAAGAATACCGTTTTGCATTATAATTATTTATTTATGATACAATAATTATTAGTTAATGAATGTGGTTATAAAAGTACTTATTTGTTTTTAAGAACTAGTCTAAATTATACTTTTTGAGCAAAATAACCATGAGTATTGTTAAGCGATTAACAGCTAAATTCTATCTTTGTGTATGTAATTAATTATAACCAAAAAATTAAAGAAATGAAGCGAAATTTACTAGTTGTTACCTGTCTTATATTTGCCTTCGTTATACAAGCGCAAACAACTGAAGTTAAGAAAAATGATATTAAATTGAATTTTTCGGGGTATTTAAAAAATGATTATTTCTGGGATACACGACAAACTGTATCAGCTAGGGAAGGGCATTTTTTACTATTTCCTGCGCCTGTAGATAATGATCCTGATGGCAAAGATATTAACGCAACACCAAATTTTAATTTTCTATCAATTCAGAGTAGGGTGAGAGTTGATATCACCGGTGCTCGTGCACTAAACGCAGATATAAGTGGAAAGCTTGAAGCCGACTTTTTCGGTCAACTGAATCCAAATATTAATCTGCTTAGATTACGTCTTGCATATATTAATATGAACTGGGGAAAAACCGAATTGAGATTTGGTCAGGATTGGATTCCTATGTTTATAACCGATTGTTTTCCGGGAACTGTATCGTTTAACACGGGTGCTCCAATTCAACCCTTTGGTAGAAATCCACAAATTAAGGTTACTCAAAAATTTGGTAAGTTTAAATTAATAGGTATCCTATCATCACAGCGTGATTATGCAAGTAGAGGTGATGCTGGTGCTACAGGTACTTATTTGCGTAATTCAGGAGCTCCGGAATTTACCCTCCAACTACATTATAAGTCGGTAAATAAAGATGCCGGAACTGAATTTGTAACAGGAATTGGAGCAAGTTATAAAACTATTAAACCACAAATTGAAACAGGTACCGGTTATAAAGCAGATGCTACAGTTGGTGGTATGAACGGAATTGCATTTTTAAAATATCAGGCTAATAAGTTCACAGTTAAAATTGAAGGTATTTATGGAGAGAATATAGCAGATGTACTTAGTATTGGAGGATTTCTTGTAAGCGATTCCACAAATATGATAAAGGGATTTGTTGAATATTCACCAATCAAAACAATGTCGTTTTGGACGGATATTCATACCAATGGTAAAAATTGGCAATTTGGAGTATTTGCCGGATATACACAAAATATGGGAGCAACAAAAGATATGTTTAGTAGCAAAGCTCCTATTTATGGATTTGGAACAAACATTGCTGATTTGTACAGAGTATCACCCAGGGTAATCTACAACATCAACAAACTTAGATTTGCACTCGAATTAGAATATACTGTGGCAAATTATGGATCAACTTATGATGCAAAAGGAAAACCAATAACTCTTACTGAAGCAAATAATTTCAGGACATTATTTGCTGTGTATTATTTCTTTTAAAGTTCTTTAATGAGTCGATAAACTTTATTGATTCAAATTATTAGCAAAGGATAGGAGATGCCTATATTCTAGGCAACCTCCCATCCTTTTTTTATTGTAGTTAATAAAGAGAATTATTATTAATCTATTTATCCATCTAAAGCAAAAAAAAAGTGGCTATCCAAATATGTTGGACAGCCACTTCTGTAACAGGTTTGCGGAAATTAGATCACTCTTACATTCACTGCATTTAAACCTTTTTTGCCTTCTTTCAATTCAAATTCAACTTTGTCACCTTCATTAATTTCATCAATTAATCCAGAAACGTGAACGAAATACTCATTATTTGACTCGTCATCTGTAATAAAGCCAAAACCTTTAGAATTGTTGAAGAATTTTACTGTACCGTTTTTCATTGTTATAAATTTTAAGCACACAAACATAGTATTTTTCTTTTTCATTTGAAAATTAAATATTGAAATAATTATTTTTGATCGAAAAATGAGGTTTTTTATTGAGTTTTGCTTTACAGTTGTGTTTAATTTTTTGTATCAACACATTTGGTAGTGCGCTGAAAAACAATACTTAAGCTCAATGATGTTATTGTTGTGTACAGTGATGCAGTTTCATATTCATAAATCAATAAAGAAATATGTAACAATTGGTATTTTTGATAGTCATTAGGGAAACGATATGCAGAATACTACTACATACATGAATTATAAGCATAAAGAACTTGTTGAAGCTTGTGCTAAAAACGACAGAAATGCACAGATGAAGATATATGACCTGTATTATAGTACCATGTATAATGTTAGTATTCGTATTGTTAACGATTCTTTTATTGCAGAAGACATTATGCAGGAATCCTTTCTGGATGCATTTAGTAAGTTAGATACATTTGAGTGGAGAAGCAGTTTTGGATCGTGGTTGAAGCGAATTGTAATTAATAAATCGTTGGATACTATTCGTAAGAATAATATGCATATTCAACCCATTGATGAAATATCAGACATTCCAAATGATGAAGCTTATACTGATTATGAGCAAATTGAGTGCCGACTTGAAGAAGTTAAGATAGCCTTAAAGCGATTATCCGAAAATTATAAGGTAATACTATTACTGCATCTTTTTGAGGGATACGATCATAAAGAAATATCACAAATACTTGAACTACCGTATAATAATGTAAGAGTAAGGTATATTCGTGCAAAGAGAAAATTATTGGAAGAAATTGTAAAATCAAGAGCTCAACATGTGTTGAACTAAAAAATATATAAATGTTCGATTTAGAAAAAAATATTAAAAATAATTTGGCGTATTTCAACGATCAGAAGCCTGATGATGGTCATAAAGCCAGATTTGCAGAGAGACTTGCCTCAAAAACAAAAATTAATAGAAGGAAATATTCTTTAACAACATATTCAAAAATAGCAGCGGCCATTGTATTGCTAATTACAACATCATACCTTATATTTAGTACATACAACATTGCCCATGAAAGAGATAATCTATACATAACTCAGATTGAGTATTCGGATGATTTTTCAAAAATCCAGGATTATTATGACGACTTATCTCAAACGGGCCTATTACAAATTGATGAGCTTGCTCAAAACGATGAACAAGCGCTAAAGGTTAAAAATAAAGCTCAGAAAAAGATGGATAAGCTAGATGCTAATCTTGCAATGATTGAAAAAGAATATGTGAAAAATCCTCAATCTGAAATGCTTAAGGAGGCTATTATTAGTAATAAAAAGATGAAAGTTGAAGTAGTAAACAATATTGTTGAAAAAATGGACAATGCTCAGCGTGGATACCATGCAGGTAGCATATATACTAATTATTAATTTAAAATAAGAAAAATGAAAAATGTACTTATTAAAGTATTCGCAACCATTTTTATTTTCTTGTTTTCAGGATTTGTATCGGTTACTTATTCTGAAGAATGGATAGAAAAAGTGGTTGTTGATAAAGAGTTCAAAATCAATAAGGATGCTGAACTTATTATTGATCACGAATTCGGAAATGTTCGCTGTGAAAACTGGGATAAAGATATAATTTCAATAGTAGCAACTGTTAAGGTTAATACGAGTAATTCGGAAAAAGCTTATCAGATTATAGAAAACGTACTAGTTGAGGTTAAGGGTACTAAATCAAAGGTTGAAGCAATTTGCGATTTAAATCAGAAGTACCGTAATAATAAGAATTCAAAAGTTACAATTGATTTTGATATTAAAATGCCAGTTACTGTTAGTCTGAATTTAGAAAACAAATTTGGGTCTGCTTATGTTGAATCAGTATCCGGCCCAGCCAATATTTCAAGCGAATATGGAAGTCTTGAGATAATATCGTTAAGCAACACTAATAATTCAGTTGAAGTTAAATTTGGAGATGCGAATATTAAGCATATGACAAATGGAGATTTGGAAATTGGTTATTCTCATCTTAAAATTGGTGGTGCAGAAGAACTATCCATAGAATCAGAATATTCAGATATTAGTATCGTGAAGGCGAAATCAATTTCACTTGAACTTGAAGGCGGAAATATAACTATTGGAAGTGTTGGTGATTTTGATGTAGAATCGAGTTTCGCCAATATTGAAATACAGAATTTATCAGGATCAATTACTGGAGAAACAGATTATGGTAGCTTAACCATAGCAAATGTTAAGAATATTTTTTCATCAATAACACTTTTAAATGAGTATGGTGCAATTTCAATAAATTTTGAAAAAGGATCCAATTATAGTTTTATTGCTGATGGAAAGTACTGTAGCATAGAGTATCCCAAGGAAGAAGCAAAAATATCTTATAATAATACCAGTCACAGTTCAACTGTAATTAAGGGGATAGTTGGAAATGAATCTAGTCCAGCATCCTCGGTTACCGTTAAAAGTGAATACGGAGCTGTGGTGATTAAATAGTCATCAGTTATTAAACTTTTGAAAATAAACAATAAATAATAATCAATAAAAAATACTACAATGAATACTAAACTTATCATATCATTTTTTGTGCTACTAATAACCATTGGTAGCTATGCTCAAACAAAAGGGAGCGGGAATGTAAAATCAGAAGACAGAAATACCGGCAATTTTACCGGCATTAAGCTTACATGTTCAGCCGATTTGTATATAACTCAGGGAGCGACCTCTGTAACAGTGAAGGCTGATGACAATCTACTTCAATTTATTGAAACCGAAGTTGAAAACGGAGTACTAAATATTGGAGTAAAGGGTAGGGGATTTCGTTCTGCCAAAATGCTTGAGGTTCATATTTCAGTACCAAATCTTGAAAAAGTTATTAACTCAGGATCGGGAGATATCAAATTTAAGAATGTTTATAAAGCAAACGATTTGTATATCAATTTAAGTGGATCGGGAGATTTGAACGGAGATTTTAATGCAACAAATCTTGAGCTTAAAGTAAATGGATCGGGCGATACAGATCTTTCCGGAGTTATGGGAATGTTTAAGATATCAGTTTCAGGATCAGGAGATGTTGATGCCGAAGGTTTGAAACTTGAAGAGTGTTATGTAAAAAACTCGGGCTCTGGTGATATATCTTTAGAAGGCAAAGCCAATACATTAACAATAAGTCAAAATGGCTCAGGTGATATAGATGCTTATAACCTTACAGCGGTAAGTGTTGCCGTGAGTAATTCTGGATCATCAGATATTTCTCTTAATGTAGTTGAAAAACTGCAAGTTACCCTTAATGGATCAGGAGATGTAACATATCGCGGTGAACCCGGAAAAGTAGATGTAAGAAGTAATGGTTCGGGTGAAGTTTATAAGAGATAGGTTGAAATAATTGGAAGTCCGAAGCCAGAAGACCGAAGCAAATCACTTCGGACTTCGAGCTTCGGTCTTCATTCTTCATTCTTTTATTCATTCACCCAGCCCATAGCTTTGTCGATATCCGCAATATCGAAATATTTTTCAGCTCTGTCTTTCTTTTTGTTTTCGAAAAGTGTGTTATTTGCCTTAACTAAAAATTCTTCCAATTTACTATGCCCAATTATGGCAATGCGACCGCAATGTTTCATTTGTTTTATACTGAATTTACCATCTTTCCACATTGCTTTCCAGCTGCTTTTTGAAAAATCTAATCTATCGGTTTTGATAAGGAGATTGACCTTTTCATGTCCTTTGGCCACTTTTTCTTCAAAAAGCTTCTCAATTGCTTTTTCGTCTTCAACTTCATAGCCGTCAATCAATTCAACAGCGATGGCTTTGTCGGATGCTCCATCTAATATTTTTAACATAAGAGTAAAATTTAAAAGTTTGTAAGGTTATA
>CALDOI010000006.1 GCA_937912115.1 uncultured Bacteroidota bacterium
TATCGATCTGCCAAGAGTAATTTCATCGGCATATTCAAGTTCATCACCAATGGCTACACCTTTAGCAATACTGGTTACTTTAATGTCGAAATTTTTAATGAGCTTATAGATATAATAGTTTGTTGTGTCACCTTCCACGGTGGCTGGCAGGGCAAGAATTATCTCATTTATTTCTTCTGTATTAACCCTTTTAACCAGATGTCCAACATTTATGTCGTTGGGACCAATTCCTTCGATGGGATTAATAATCCCTCCCAGAACATGATACAGCCCATTGAATTGCGAAGTTTTTTCAATTGCAAGCACATCCCTTATGTCTTCAACAACACAAACAGTATTTTCATCCCTCTTATTATTTGCACATATTTCACAAATTTGTGAATCACTTATATTATTGCATTTTGTACAAAACTTAATCTCATTTCTCATTTTAATAATAGCTTTGCCAAGATTTTCAGCATAGCTGTCATCTTCTTTAAGGATATGCAATGCAAGACGTAATGCAGTTTTTTTGCCAATTCCGGGTAACCGGGATAGTTCACTTACTGCTGTTTCCAATAATTTTGATGAAAAATCGTTCAATTTGTAGTTTTTTATTTGATGGCAAAGTTAGCATGTTCATAAAATAAATAATTTTATTGCTTAAAAAAAATAATAATATGAGATCGTTAGGAATTGTTCTGGTATTCATTTTGGCATTTACATCTTACTCACAGGCACAATCGTTCAATCAATTAGACGATTCGGGAAGGAAAGAGGGAAAATGGGTAAAGTATTTCGATAATAGAAAAATGAAGTATGAGGGGCAATTTCGGAATGATATGCCTTTTGGTAAATTTATTCATTATTATAATACTGGTGATGTTAAAGCTATTGTTGTTTTTTCGGATGATGGGATAATTGGTCGCAGCACAACTTATTATAAAAATGGCAAGCTGATGGCAGAAGGTAAATTTATAAATGAGCAAAAAGATAGTGTGTGGAGATACTATTTAAATGAAGCAACAAATCCTCTTATTTCAACGGAAACATATGTTAATGGAGAGCTTCATGGTGAGAGCATTACCTATTATACTGAGACAGGTGACCCTGCTGAAATTGTAGTGTATGAAGATGGTAGAAAAAATGGCAAATTGATTAAGTATTTCCCCGATGGAATTCTTATGACTGAGAGTTATTATAAAAATGGTGTTCCAGATGGAGATTTTAAGCATTATCATCCTGACGGTAAAATTCAAATACTTGGTAGTTACAAGAATGGACTGCAGCTGGGGAATTGGAAATACTATGATGAAAGTGGAAAACAGGTTGATGAGGAAGAATTTCTTAAGCAGGAGGAAGTTAAGGAAATAAATGAGGCCCCATAACTAATTTTGTTATCGAAAATATTCTGCGATTTCCAACAACCCGGAAACAACAAAGGGCGTTACTTCCAATAATCGTTCCTTCGATTGGTGTCCATTGGAAACCAAAACACAATCAATATCCAGCCGTTGTGCAACTTCAAAATCGTGAATCGTATCACCAATCATCAAGATATCCTTAGATTCAATTGAGAAACTCTTCATCATCTCTTGACCCATTTCTAGTTTGCTGTTGGCGTAATGATTATTGATCCCGCTAACATTCTCAAAAAATTCGATAATGCCTTTGTCGGTTAATGAACTTACAAGATTATTATGTTCCATGGCTGAAAGAGCAAACTGCTTCAATCCCTTTTCTCTGAATAATTTCAGAACTTCAATTGTATCCTTGTGTAAATCAGCTTGTCCAATTTTTGGATAGTATTGATTTATGAATTCCATTGCAGGAATTTCAAAATCAATTTTTTCAAAATCAAAACCAATTGCTTCATAGTAGTCTTTTACAGGAAACGTGAAAGTACTTCTATATTTAATAACATCTATTTCTTTTATTCGATGCTTCCTGAGTACAGTATTCATACATGCTACGCATAATTCAGCATCATTTAACATTGTACCGTTCCAGTCCCAAATAATAATTTTTTTATTTTTCACTAGTTGACATATAGATTTCAACCAACTACAAATGATTTATTTGTGGTTGGTTGTTGAATTAGAAGGTATTATGAAGTGTGTGAAAATTAAGAAGTTCTAAGGTTACTTTTCCTTTGGCTCTTCTTTTTTTACTGCTTTCTTAGTTGTAGTTTTCTTTGTAGTAGTGGTTTTTTTAACCGCTTTTGGTTTTGCTGGAGCTTTTTCCTCTTTTGGCTCTTCTTTTTTTGCTGTTACTTTTTTTGCAGCTGTTGAAGTTTTTTTAGGGGCAGGCTTTTTTGTTTCCTTTTTTACCGGAGTTTCAACTACTTTTTCAACTTTAACATCAACTTCCTCAACTACTTCTTCAACTTTTTTTGTTACTTTCTTTTTTATCGGTGGTACGTACAAAGGTGTTCTGTTTTTTCTTCTATTTTTACCGTAAGAACCTATAATTATCTTTCCTCTTCTGGTTTTTTTGTCACCTTTTCCCATGGTCTGTAGTTTTATGTTTAAATATGCTGTAAAATTATGAAAAAACATTATAGTAACAAAATCAATTACCATTATTAAGGAAATGCTTTTCAACTACTTCATGTTTTGAAATCGAATTACGTGCCCAATCAAGCAATATATCGGTTAACTCATTGTCATTAAGTCTCCAGTTGATATTACTTTTTCGGAGTCTTTGTGTTAACGTGTACAATGTTAGCGCTGCTGAAACGGATATATTATAACTTTCGGTAAATCCATACATGGGAATGCGTAAATATTCGTCTGCTGAATCAATTGCCAAGTTGCTTAAGCCGGTTAACTCGGTTCCAAAAACAACAGCTATTTTATCTTCCAAAGGAAGGCTATCCAAGTCCATTGAATTTTTGTGAGGAGTTGTAGCAACTATTTTATATCCTTGGTTCTTTAGCGCATCATATGCCTCTAAAGTATTGTTCTCGCTTGAATTGTATTTTATCAGGTTAAGCCATTTTGATGAACCAAGTGCAACTTCAGGATTTACTTCATACTCATTTCTGTTTTCAATAATATGAATATTCTGAACCCCTGTTAAATCGCATGATCTGAGAACCGCACTTGCATTATGCGATTGGTAAATATCTTCCAATACAACGCAAATATGCCGTGTTCTATATTGGATAATATCCGAAAAGCGCTTTTTTCTTTCTTCTGAAATAAAACTCATTAAATGATCGAGGAGTTTTAGTTTTGTTGGCATATCGTAATACATATTTTACAGCTAGTGTGATGGTACAAAAGTATGAATTTTATAAAAAAACAGGAAGACATTTTTAAACACCTTCCTGTAAACTAACAACTTTGTTTAAAATGAAATTTCTTATTTAATCTGGTATTTAATTCCAATCTCAAAAACACGACCCAATTTATATTCTCTTGAGATATATTCCTGATTATTGAATGTATATATATCTCTGAATGCGGGATTTAACAAATTAGTGGCCTTAAACGACATAATGAATTGTGATGAGATAGTTTTGGAGGCTACCAGATTTAGTGAGTTATAGGGTTGCTGATATATATCAGGTGTTCCACCTTTAACATTAATGATAAGTTTAGATCCGGTAACATTATAAACCGTATTAATATCTAATCCAATATCTCTGTTCTGATATCCGAATGAGGCATTTAGTATATATGGCGACTGACCTTGCATAGGTCTGGTATCTTTTGCGTTAGGGTTGGTGGCCCTGATAGCACTAAGTTCTACTGAATCAATACCAACTTCTGAATATACATAAGTAAAGTTTATACCAATCTTGAAATGGCGTAATGGTTTTATGAAGTCTAGATTTTTTCTAATATCTAATTCAAAACCATATACCAAAGCCTGATCCATGTTGTCCCATGAAATCTCGGAGTTTTGAGCCTTAGAATTCTCAACAACTTCAATTGGGTCAGTAAAGCGTTTTGCGAACAAACCAAAGGATGCAATTTCTGAAGCAGTAATATAGTATTCATACTTAAGATCTATATTGTCAATAAGTGATCTTTTAAGATTTGGATTTCCAACTTCGGTACGGTTAATAACATAATCCTCAGATGCGTAAGGGGCTAACTCCCTAAAACTTGGTCTTGCCAGAGTTCTTGAAACATTTAACCTAACATTCATTTTCTTATTGGCAAACCAAGTTAAATTTAATGCAGGTAAAAAATCACTGTTATTGAGGTAACCCTTTGCACTTGTTGAATCATTACTTGCAGAATTTATAACAGTTTGCTCGTATCTTACACCGGTTACAACCCTGAACTTATCCGATAAGTCTGCATCTATCATGGTATAGCCTGCAATTATGGATTGGTTTGCTGTGTAACTATTTTTTAGATTATCTCCAGGATTACCTTGAATATAAAGTCCGAAATTAGATCCCGTATTGGGATTATATCCAGAATAATTTAGACCTATATTATCATCTGAAAGAAATTCTGTAACGTTTCCGTTGTATGTATTTGATGCAAATTGAAATTTATAATCAACTCTTTTCTCATAGAAATCTCTGGTCTTGTAAGAGTAAGCACTCCCAAATTGAAGTTTGGGTGCGTTTTTCCTTTTGCCAAGGTTGAGGGAGGCATTAACTTTAAAGTTCAAATTTTCTTCCTTCATGTTTCTGTAAAATCTTGCCGGCACTTTATAAATTGACGGCTCAATGGCATAAGTATATTTTCCTTCATTATCAGGATAATAACTGTTTGTGAAGAATCTCATATCAGGCTCATCCTGTTTTGACTTTGTAAATGAGCCAATCCAGGTAACTTTTAGTTCGGAGGCTTTTTCAAAGAAATGCTCCCCTCGCAATTGCCCTGAGGTAAGACCACGTTGAATCCATGATAATTTTCTTGATTCAATTAACAAACTACCAATATCGTCTGATGGTTTTGGCCCGATTGTATATAATGCCTGTGACTTTCCACTTTGATTTTTAAAAACATTAAAACTTATTTTGTGATTTAGACCTATTTTATAGGATATGTTGGCCAGTGCACCCCATAATGATTCTTTTTGACCCTGAGTGGCTTTGTATTTATATTGGGTAATTAGTTTTTCATCCCCAGCACCACCTAATTTATAGCTACCGTAAGTGGCATTATCATAATATTCTTCTTCGTATTTATATGATAAACCAACAACATAACCAATTGAGTTTTTCCCAACCGCATACTGGTTACCAACAGAAAATGAATAACTACTATTCATTGATGATGGTAAGGTTGTTGGTGACATTACTTTGTTAAATGATGATGTGATGTTGGTTAGTCCTTGTTTATCCGATGGGTACACCGGTATTTCGCCGTTAGCATCAGATGGAAGATTTCGTAATCCATTATCATAACCAAATAAATCAGTATCACTTCCTTCGTATGATAAGAAGTTACTGTTAAAGCTTGCTTGTGAATTGTAGCCTGCTTTAGCACTGAAGCTTAGAGTAAATGTTTCAGGAAAATCAAGGGTTACAATGTCAATAAGTCCACCGGTAAAGTCTGCCGGCAGGTTAGGGGTATATGACTTGTATACTATCATATTCTCTATAAGATTTGTAGGAAAAATATCCATCTGTACTGTATTTTTGTTTGGATCAAGCCCCGGTATGTCTGCACCATTGAGTGTTGTTTTGCTATAGCGATCGCTTAGTCCACGGACAAATACATATTTCCCTCCTTCTATATTTATTCCGGAAACTCGTTTTAACGCCCCGGCAGCATCGCTATCTCCTG
>CALDOI010000007.1 GCA_937912115.1 uncultured Bacteroidota bacterium
CACTCGTAATGAGCAGGTCGCGGGTTCGAGTCCCGTGGAAGGCTCCGATGATTGCCCCTCTAACGGTTGTCGCCCTACGCTTTTTGCTTCAAAAACACATAGCCCAATTAAACTTTTATAAAACAGCACGATTATACTTAACTATAGAGCGTTGTGCAACAATTGACTCCAGTGAATTGTATTATCATACTGATTGTGTTAGCAACCAAATAATTGGTATATTTGGGTACTGCTAACATGACTCAACTTACTACAACAATCTACTGGATGAAATCAATAACTCAATAATTTTTATTGAAGTAGCATTAATAAAAACCATTATGAAAAAGTTTATTTACATACTATTTTGTATTCCTTTTTTAATTGCTTGTAAGAAAGATGATGACAGCATTCCTGCAGACCACAGGCGTATTATGCAAATTAAAATATCAAATGATGCAAATGTAGGCACCACCAAAATTCTGTATAGCTATGATAATAATCTGCTGGTGAATCGCACAGTTGTAGTTAAATCGAGTACAAGTTACAATGCCTGGGATACTACAATTAAATGCAATTATACATATTCAGGCGATATTGTCACAGCAGAATTATATCTTGGTGATGAAGGTGAATTACATCTTGGTGAGAAGATGGAATATGAGTTTACTAATAACCGTATGGACAGAATGAAATATTTTGAATATGTTGATGGTCAGTTGATGAGTCGGAATGAATACTTCTTTAATTTCAATGGAGAGTTGCTGGAATCATTTAATTACTATTCTGATTTTGAAGATAATGGCATATTGTATGAGGTCAGCATGGGCGAATATACCTATGAAGATCAAAATGTTATTAGGTTCAGGATTAAGGACTTGTATTATGATCAGTATTTCTATAATGAGGATTTTGTTTATGAAAATGGTGTTTTGGATAACTTGATTTCGTCTGAAGACTATAGGTTAATTAATACATGGAAGAATCTTTATAAAGAGAAATACGAATATAATTCCAATAATATTCTTGAAAAAACAAGAGTATACGATTTTCATACTTATTGGTCGTATAATTATTCAATTGCCTTCCAATATGACCAAAGCAATTTAGTTTTGGAAGATTATGGTGTCGGGGCACTACGAGTTGAATATATATATGAAGATGGAATCGGTAATAGCGAGCAATTAGTTTTCACTCCTATGGACAGAGTTTATAATAGTCCTATTATTGAAAACATATACGATGGGTCATTAAAAGCCAGATATAAGGGAATTAAGCAGAACTCTAATTAATTTTATACAAGGAGGAGGATCTTGCACCATTGGGAATAATTCCCCTATTTTTTCTTGCCGCCAAAAATCCTGTCGAAAAATTTTCTAACCTTCCCTTTTTTCTTTTTATCGTTTTTTGTTGAATCAACAATAGTTATGTTACGGTTATTACCTTTCTCAACTTTTTCAATGGCACGATTAATTATGCCCGATAATCCCTTCTCATAATATGGCTCACAATCCAATAATAATTTGGTTTGGTAATCATACTGAAAGTTGGTAAGGTATTTTGTTTTTAGGGTGTTACTTGATTCGATATCTGAAAATATTTCACCGACAATTGGCAATGCTAAAGCAGAGCCACTTCCCAACCCTCCTTGAAAATGAATATCCGGAGATCGGGCTCCAACCCATGTTCCTATTACAATATTTGGTGTGTACGACAAAAACCAGGCATCACTATAATTTTGTGCCGTTCCTGTTTTTCCGGCCAACTCCGCCCTTAAGCCATATCTATTTCGTAGTTGTTTTCCTGTGCCCTCATTAACTGCTGTTTCAAGTATTGTAGTAATCTGGTCGGCAATTTCAGGCTCCATTATTGTATTTGATAATTGTAAACCACTTTCATAAACAGTATTTCCGCTTGCATCCTTAATTTTATCAATCATCACCAGATCATCAAATGTTGATCCCAGGTTTGCGAAAGCGCTGTATGCCTTTACTATTTCATACAATGAAACATCAAGAGCACCAAGGGCAATTGCAGGAGTTACAGATTTTGGCACATCCAAATCAAATCGTCTGAGCATATCGGCTACATTATTATGACCAGTTTCAAAATAAAGATCCATAGTTGGCAGGTTCATGGAGTTGGCCAGGGCATACCATAACGCCACCAAGCTATCTTTACTGCTGCTTTTATCGTAATTCTCAGGCTTCCAGTTGTTGTAATCTTCGTATTCAACAACTTTATTTTTAAGATAATCGCAGGGGTTAAAACCAACTTCCAATCCTGCAGCATAAATTAGCGGCTTAATGGCCGATGCAATCTGGCGCTTCGCAAAAATCATGTCGTAGGGTAAATAACGAAAATCGTTGCCACCAACCCAGGTGAGCACCCTCCCTGTATTTGGCTCAGCAATTAGTACTGCAGCATTTAGCATTCTATGATAATGCCACAAACTATCAGCAAACGTCATTTTTAGTTTCTTTCTTTCATCCCAGTCAAACACTTCTCTATTGGCAACTTCATCAAGTTTAGATGTATTTTGTGTAAGATCTTTTTGCCATTTCTTTCGCATACCACTTCTTTTAAGTTCTCCATCAAGAAGTTTTTGCATTTTCACTAACTGTTTTTTGATTGCTTTTTGTGCAGATTTTTGAAGTGATAAATCCAAAGTTGTGTAGATTCTCAAACCATCTTTTTCAATATCATAAGCTTCACCATTGTTATCAACCAAATTTTCCAATATGTTGGAAACTCTCTTTTTTACCTGATAAACAAAATATCCGGCAGGCGCTTCACGCTGATAATTGGCATATGATAAGTTAATGGGAAGAGCCATTAAACTGTCCAATTCCTTTTTTGTTAAATAATTCTCATTATGCATTAAAGTTAGAACCTGGTTTCTTCTTTGCTTTGCATTTTCAGGATTTAAACGAGGATTATAATATGTATTAGCTTTGAGGATGCCAACAAGCACTGCCGATTCCTGGATATTTAACTCACTACAATGTTTATCGAAATACCGTTTTGATGCTGCCTCAATACCATATACATCTTCTCCAAAAGGAACCGAATTAAGGTATAGCAGCAGTATTTCCTGCTTTGTAAAAACATCCTCTAAACGGGATGCAATTATTGCCTCTTTGAGTTTATTAACCGGCATCGACATAAAACTGTGGTCGTTTCTACCATATAGATTTTTTACTAACTGTTGCGTAAGTGTGCTTCCGCCTCCCGAACTCCTGTCACCAAGAATTATTGTTTTGAAAAAGACTCTTAAATAGCTTCTTCCATCATATCCTTCATGTAAATAGAATCGCTTGTCCTCTGTAGATATTAGCGCTTCGGCAAGATGTTCAGGTACATCATCCCATGAAATATTTGTTCTGTTTTCAGCAAAATATTTACCAATCAACGTGCCATCTGACGACATCACTAAAGAAGCCTCTTCATTATGAATTGAGGCTAATTCGTTTGATGTGGGAAAGGGTCCAAATACACCCAGATAAACCGCTACAAAAAAAGCAGCACTAAATAAAATAATGAGAATTAATAATCGTGAGATTATCTTAAAAAACAATCTGAATCTCTTTTTCATAACTAACCTTAACCTTCACAAAACGGCATATGAGGTAACAATCGTATAGATGGTATGTAAAATCTATTGCAAATTAATTCTGTACATTTGTGTGTCGATTAACATTGAATTCCAACTTAACTACAAAATCATGAAATACTCAATAAAAAGTATAAGTATATATTCAGTTTTTATCTTTTTCATATCATCAATATTGCTATTACCCTCATGTTCAAAGGATAAAAATGACGATCCGGTAACTTATAATTCATATGTAAGCCACGAATTAGTAGTTACATACACAAGCTCGGGAATTAAACAGCTTTTTCAAAACCTTTCGGTACTATATCCAGAGGTAGCACCCATTGTTGATAAGGTTGAATACAATGTAAGTGTTTATAATGTAACATATAGTACAATGTTTCAGGGTGAAGAAATTGAAGTCTCCGGACTTGTTTGTATACCTGTAAGCGATAATGGCTCTTTTCCAATGATTAGTTTTCAAAATGGAACTAACACAGCCCATGATGAAGCGCCAACAAAAGATATTAATAATGTGTTGTTTAAATATTTACAGTCAACATCTGCTACCGGTTATATTATGCTAATGCCAGATTATATTGGCTTTGGCAAGTCAGAACAGTTTGTTCACCCATATCTTCACAAAGAGAGTACCGTATTGTCAGTTGAAAATTTGATTATTGCTGCAAAGGAAATGATAGATGGGAATTTAGTTAATGTAAGCTGGGATAACGACCTTTATTTAATGGGATATTCGCAAGGCGGATGGGCTACAATGTGTACTCATAAAGACATAACAGAAAACACCAACTTATCATTTGGAATAAAGGCTTCGGCATGTGGTGC
>CALDOI010000008.1 GCA_937912115.1 uncultured Bacteroidota bacterium
TAATGATATGTATTTATAGCTGATTTCAATAAATAGTAATGTATTTACAATAATGTAAATGACTTAATATCAATAAGATAATGCATATAATGCTGAACATTAATAAAATTTGATTTCTTATTTTCAGTAATGAAATAGTGGGGTTAGTACTAAAAATTATTCTCAATAATGTTGTTGGCTTATTATCAGATGGTTATGTATTTTTCTCAACAATCAAGCTCTTCCCGCTTTTTGAAATTTTGATCCAACGATTATCTTCGTACCTACTAATCCATTTTCGGATTGTAGATATTCCCACTTCTAAATTCCTTGTAGAATACAGGCTTTGAATTTTAGTATCAAATTCACTCTTTGAATACTTTGTATGCAATTCAAAGGCTTCTGTGATTATTTCACTATGTGGATAAGAAGGATCATGAAACTCTATCGGTTTTCTTCCAACGGAAGCTTTAGCAGGAATTATCTCGGCTTCAATAGGGATACCATCATTATTAATTTTAAATGCAAAATCATCAAATTCTCTGTGCCTTCCTTCTTTACATGAGACAATCGATACATCTTTGTTTACATTAGATTTAGTAACTGAAATAACGGTTTCTGATTTGTTAAGCAACTCAGTTCCAATATGACCTCTTAAGTTATTGTCATTTTTATTAGTATGAATAGCTCCAACCACATGAATTTTTTTCTCATCTACCCATTTTTCAATATAATTGGATACCATAGTAGATTGGTCAGGTGAATTAATATCTGTAACAAGGTCTCTTACTCCATCGATGATTACCATCCCAATATCATCAGATTCCATGATTAATTTGTCAATAATTATAAGCCGTGTTTTCGTAGGATGCCGCTTTAATTTTAAAATAATCAGGTTTTCTTCCATTACGGTATTGCTAACGCCAGATAATTTAACAATTCTTTTAGCTAGTTCTATTATGCTATATGAAGATTGTTCTGTATCGAAGTAATAAATTTTTTTTTGTCCTTCTAGTAAAGACCCCTGCAAATTTCCAATTATTAGCTTTCCACTCAAGATTGCACTAACTGCTGCTGTAATTAAAAATGTTTTGCGAGCTTTTGCTGGGCCTGAAACAATACTAATCCCTTCATTAGTAGCCCAGGTTTTATCTTTTATCGAAAGAAGAACAGGAGGGCGTTCCAACTTGTCAGTTGGTCTCACCCTATCCTTTTCCATTACTTCGGTTAAGATATCGTCTGAAACTAAAGGAATGATCTTTAGTGTATTCTCTTCAACATAAAGCCCCTTTTTTATTGGTGCAATACGTTTCCTATCTTCTTTTTTAAATTTTGCTCTATCAAATGCCATAATAATTTTACTTAAAATTAATATTGTATAATTTGAAACTCATAGTAATATTTAATACGGCATCCCTACTTCGCGAAATTTATAGCCTTTATATTTGTCACTAAAGTATTTGTGATCATAAACACCGTGGTCATAAATTCCCGAACTGTATTCTTCTTCCGAAAGTGGTTTTGGCTTATCATCGTCATAAACAAAATATCCAGGACTACTCTCTACTTCTTCTTTTATTCCTCCATAAAAAAGAAAAGCTGTATTTGATATTTTCATCTTGCCCTGACTTTCCACTACATCTTCAATATACGAGTTAACTATTTCTTTACCTGAAAAATAAACATCTTCAGCCCAAGAATCGACACGCAATGAGTTTTTGCTATCTAACACCATCTTGGAGTATTTGAGTAGTTTTAATGAAACATGGTAAAAGCCATGCCATTTTATAATTTTGATGTATTTCTTTTTTTCAAGGTCTATAATAACACTCCTAACCCAATTAATACGGGCTAATTTGTCTACACTTAGTTCAACTAAAGGGGATTCAAACGTATATTGAAAATAAATCCAATTACTATCTTTTTGCTCCAGTAAAATTTCTGACATAAGGTAGATTTCTGCAGCAGTTAATTCGCCGTTGAATAGGCTTTTGTTTACTAATGTTTTTTTCATTTTTTTATTTTTTAAACTTTATAAATATTTTATTTAACTCAGTATTTGTACTAATCAGGCCGTAATAATTCCATAGATGTTCCTTTTCAAATCCTACCATTTCTGATATTTCATACCATTGTGATCTGTCATCAATGTACCAAGAGTATGTTTCGAAAATCGTATTAACAACTCCGTGGAGCTCGTCATCAATACAGGGTTGTCCAAATAATAATTCGACAGCTCTGTTGTATTCTGTATTTGTTAAATCCATGGTTTTAAATTTTTTAAATTAATAATACTATTATCTGCTTTCCCTGAAACTTGGAAGTCCTCATCAGACTTCCAGAGGAAAAAGCCCAGTTTCGATGTTCCTATTTTTGATATGTTTCTCATTTCGACACCCTCCTAAGTTGATTTTTCATCCATTTTTGAAGCTCTTCTTCGTCGAACATTATTGACCCACCATATGAAAAGGCATTCCAATATTTTTTGTGGTTCATGTAAATAAATTGAGTTGAGCGGTCAATTAATTCTGCAGCCTCTTGGGCTGATAGATAAATTTTGCTTTTTACTTTAATCATCTTTAATAAATTTTAGTTTAAATTATTTAATTTTTCAGGACTATATTTTCCTGTTTTATTCTTTAAATATAAGGTAAAATAATTTATCTAAAAAATATTAGAGACTGGCAAATAATTTAAAATGAGTCAGTTATTCTAGCTTTTTTCATTTCTTATTCTTTTTTGAATCAAAATTTCTCATATAGAAAAATTCCCCTTATTTCTGATGAAAAATGAGCACATTAATCCATTAAAAAAAACTAATTATTCTGTAATATAGAATGAGTCTAAATAAGAAAAGGGTACAAAAGGTCGTTTTATTGACCTTAAGAACCCCTTTGAAGATTAAGATTGTGAAAATTATAATTATAATCCGGCTGTGGCTATATCTCTAGCTTCGGTATTAAATTGCTTTAAATATGCTGAGGTTGTCTTTAGATCATGATGGCCTAATATTTCACTGATCATGGAAATATCAGCATTAAGTTCGTTTTTCATTACTGTAGCAAAAGTGTGTCTCCATACATAGGTTGTTACCTTAACAGGTAATTTAAGCTCTTTACCTACTTCTGTAAGTTCATGGTTGATCTGCTTCCTTACTTTGATGATCCGGTTATGTCTCCTCTTCTCAGTGTTGTGGAATGCATTTAGTATTGGGAATATATAGGGGTTGTGAATCTGCTTTTTGCTTTTCCATTCCTTGAAATACCAGTCCAATATTTGTTTAAGCTCAGGTTTAACTTTGAATTTTGTCTGCTCTTGAGTTTTTGAACGTGTTTTATATCTTACAAACGTAATCTTCCCATGGTTGTAGTTTTCCCATTTCAACCGAGCAATATCTGTAAAGTTAATGCCTCCACTTACGTAACCAAATATGAAATAGTTGCAAGCCTGCCACCTTATAGAACCTACTGCTAATTCCTTAGTATGTGTCCTGATGGCATCAACATCACTCCGGTTTAATGCTCTTGATGTATAGCCACCACTTAACCCTTTTAATATGTTCTTATTGGAAAAGGGATAATCATTCTTATATGCAACTTTTGTTTCAATTGCATAGTTGTATAGTGTTCTTATTGCTCGTAAATGTATTGATATGCTAGCAGGTGACAGTCCTTCTTCCTTCAAGTAGTTTTTGTATTTCAGCAGCAAATCATCGTCTAACTCATTGAACATTAAATCTTGTGGGTGCCAGCCCTTAAGCCTACTTAAAACACCTTTAGCAGTATCTCTTGATCCATATTTTTGCTCCGCATAGTGTTTGTCAATCAACTGTTGAAAAACCTCAAATACAGTAATGTTTATTTTGTTTGGCCGCTCAACTAAATTAATTACTTTATTCATTGAAAACGGTTTATGCATCAATAACAAATCGTTTATTTGTTTAGTGTATTTCTTTTCAATGCTTTCTATAAATTCTTTGTTTTTCAAAAACTGTCTGTATGTGTCAGTGTCTGCAGGGCGTACTCCTCTGAGTTTATTTTTTTTAGTATCCCATTGCTTTATGGTAATGCCTGACTTTATACTTTTAAACTTTCTTTTCCTATTTTGGGTCAACCTGATCATAAGATCATACTTGTTTTCCCCCTTTTTAATCATTACTACTTTTATTAACATAATTATATCTGGTTACACGGTTGGTTACACATTCGAAGATACAAAAAAAAATGATACATTACAAGAAAATATAATATAAATCTCTGATAATATGATGAATACAGCTGTTAGTAAATCGTAGATTGAGAAGCTTTATAAGACTAAATAAGATGAAAAACGCGCCTTTTAAGCAGAGGGTCCCGGGTTCGAGCCCCGGACGAATCACTGGATGTTAAGCCTGTTTGCCTCACGGCAGACAGGCTTTTTCATTTCATCCTGGAAAATCGGTAGTCTACATAAAATATATATATTTGATTCATAATAAATTTAACTCGATGCGAATCTTAATAACTATTCTTTTTATCATTTCTTTTCACATATCGTTCGGGCAATGGAACGCAGATGCTGGTATAGTCTCTCCTTTAAATTCTAAGGCTAAAGTTGAAGTAACTTCTGGTGAAAATGTTGTAGCAATTACCGATGGTGACAGAGATTCATATTGGGAATCCACATCGCCTTTGCCCGAAAAGTATATTCTGCGCAACGATCTAAATTTATTTCTTAATCGAACAAAATACGATCTGGATTATAATAATAGGTTTACAACCAATGCCTTTGATGGCATAACATCCTCAAAATCAGAAATTACATCAGGTAGTTTAATTATTAAATTTAAAGCACCTGAAGCTTTATTATTATTATCCATAAAGATAAATACTAAGGATACAGTTTGGATCAAAGTAGAAACTTTAAAAAAACAATTTGTTTTTAGTTACGCACCAACAGAAAACTACCATCTTAAAACTTTTGAATTTAAATCAAGTGACGAGGTTATTTCAATAAATCTTACCAGTATTAGTTCATTTGAAGTTTTTGAGATTGCCGGACTGCATTCATTACTCAAGGAAGAAGTAATTTTCGACCTGCTGAAGGAGAGTAGAATAGGATGGATTGGAAGCCGCCACTACAATGGCAAGGGTGTAGTTTCAATTTCAGTTTTAGTTTCTTCAAATAAAACACATTGGAAAGAAGTAGCAAAACTAAATCCTCAGGCAACAGCTTTTGTGCCAACATTATTGACACCAGAGATCACGGCAAGGTATATAAAAGTTAGTTTTACTTTAAAACCAGTACTATACCAAAAAGCAAAGCTGCATGAATTTGAAGTTTATGATAAATATGGTCCTTTTGGTACCCCACCTCAACCAGCCTTGGCAACAAGAACATATGGACAATCAATGGGGATTAATGCTATTTGGGGGTGGGGGTATAGTGTGTCATCCACTGAACTCAAAAAAGATATTGGTGCACAAATGTTTCAGCGGGTTGCTAAACTAGCAAGAAATTATCATGGAATAGATTGGGATATATTAAAACCTACGGATGATCCTAATTATCAAAAAATGGTTCAAGGAAATGGAACTACTGCAACAACCTGGATAAACTGGGATACGGAATATCGAATCTGGAAAAATGCCGGATTTAGCATTGATGCATGTATAATGTTTAATAACAATCAGTTTCCTGATACTCTGTGGAAAAATACAGTTATGGAGTCGTATAATTATGGAGCATCATTTTCAAAACATTTTTCTCAAAGTAGTCCATTGGTATCTATTGTTGAAATTGGTAACGAACCATGGGAATACTCAAAACCTGTTTATAAAGACATATTGACTGGTATGAGCAAAGGTTTCCGAACTAATTCAAAAGAATTGATAATTCTACCTTGTGCCACTCAAGCTTATGTTAAGAATTCTGTTCTTGGAAATTATATCTCAAAGTATTTAAATAGGAAAAATACAGGAAATCTTTCCGGTCTTAATACTCACATTTACTCTTATACATATAACTATGATGGTGATAGAATTGCTGTTAATCCGGAAGATCCAAGATCGGAAGTATGGTCAATTAATAATCTTCATACTTTTTCAAAAAGTAATTTATCAGATATACCGGTTTATGTAACTGAATTTGGTTTTGATAGCCATGGAGGAGGGGATGATTGTACACATGCTGTTTGCGTAAGTGAATTTGAGCAAGCCATTTATGGAGCTCGTATGGCATTAATTCTTTATCGATTAGGTACTGAGCAATTTTATTGGTACTTTTTTTCCAATGTTGATTATACCTCAATGCTGCATAATAGATCTGGTTTAATATCATCTTATAGTAAGGGTTTTGAGAAGAAGAAATCATTTTTTTCTTTCGAATTGTTACAAGAACAACTGGGTAATTATTACTTTCATAGTATCATCATGGAAAATGAAGAGGCATATGTTTATGCTTTTAGTGATGAAAATGGTAGAGTAAAAAGAATAATTGCATGGCGTCCAACATCCGAGAACCATGAGAAAAATGTATGGGTAGATATTCCGGGTAGTTATGTTATTGAAGAGGCAATACCTCTGGCTTCAACAAGTGATGAAATAAGCATTCCTTCATATGTTAGATCTGTAAATAGCTTGAAAATTAGTCTTAATGGTATACCGATAATTCTACTAGTAAAATAATTATTAACTATTTGGTTCGCCTAACTATTAGTAAATTACTACTTTTGCTTATCAAATTTTAATCTCTTCTTATGATGAAAAAATTATCCCTGTTTAGCTTGATAGCTTTGTTGATTGGAATCCATGCTTTTGCTCAACAAAAACCATTAGTAATTGATAATCCAAATCTTGTATTGGAAAGTAATCTTATGTCCCCTGAAGTATTATGGGCATTTGGTCGTGTAAGCGATCCTCAGGTTAGCCCTGATGGAGAAACTGTTCTTTATGGAGTTTCGTATTATTCAGTTGAGCAAAATAAAGGTAACCGAGAATTATATTCTGTAGGCTTAAATGCAGAAAGTGTTAAAAGACTTACTACTTCGCCAAAAAGCGAGTTTAATGCTATTTGGAGACCCGATGGTAAAAAAATTGGTTTTCTCACATCCGAAAGTGGTTCTGTTCAACTTTGGGAAATGAATCCTGATGGCTCAGAAAGAACACAAATATCGAAAATTGAAGGAGGAATTTCTGGATTTAAATATGCTCCCGATCAAAGCAAAATATTATATACCAAAGATGTGGAACTCGAAGGTAAATTTGAAAATCTCTATGAAGGTCTGCCACTTGCTTCAGGAAGATTGATGAATGATTTAATGTACCGTCATTGGGATCATTGGGTTGATAGTTATAGTCATGTGTTTATTGCTGATTATAGTAGTAAGGGATTAAACAACCATAAAGATATTATGGTAGGCGAACCTTTCAACTCACCTTTAAGCCCTTTTGGTGGAATTGAGCAGATAGAATGGAGTGCTAATAGCAAGATAGTAGCTTATTCAAGCAAAAAACTATCGGGTAAAGCAGCAACCCTTTCAACAAACTCAGCTATTTATTTCTATAATCTTGAAAGTGGCAAAACAGAAAACATGACCAAAGGTATGATGGGCTTCGATGTGGCTCCTGTTTTTTCACCCGATGGAAACTACATGGCTTGGGAAAGTATGGAGCGTGATGGTTATGAATCGGATAAAAATCGCCTTTACATTCTTAATCTTAAAACCGGTGATAAAATATACGCAACTAAGGATTTTGATCAAAATGCCGGTAGCATTTCTTGGACTGCTGACAGTAAGCATATATATTTTACAAGCGACTGGCATGGAGCATTTCAAATATACAGGTTTGATCTTTCTTCAAAAGAGATATCACAGATTACAGAAGGATTGCATGATTACCGTAGTGTAGCCATTGCAGGAAAACAACTTGTTGCTGCAAAACAAACAATGGCTTTGCCCACCGAGTTATTTCTGGTAAATCCTAAAAAAGGAAGTGCCCAACAAATGACTTTCACAAACAAAAAACTCCTCGATCAGCTTTCAATGGGAAGAACTGAAGAAAGATGGATAAAGACACACGATGGTGAAGATATGCAAGTGTTTGTAATTTACCCACCTAATTTTGATTCTTCTAAAAAATACCCTGCCTTACTATATTGCAAAGGTGGCCCACAAGGCCCTTTAAGTCAGAGTTTTCATTATAGATGGAATTATCAAATAATGGCAGCCAATGACTATATTATTGTAGCTCCTGCACGACGAGGTGTAAGTGGATTTGGCCAGGCCTGGCAAGAGCAAATTAGTGGTGATTATCACGGTAAAAGCATGCAGGATTATCTAACGGCAATTGACGAGTTATCAAAAGAACCTTTTATTGATGAAAACAAACTAGGTGCCATTGGAGCTAGTGCTGGTGGTTATGCTGTTTACTATTTAGCTGGTAATCATGATGGCAGATTTAAAGCCTTTGTAGCTCATGATGGTATTTTTAATGAAGAAGCCCAATACCTCGAAACTGAAGAAATGTGGTTCGAGAACTGGGACAAAGGTGGCCCATTCTGGGAAAAGGAAAACAAGGTTGCACAGGAGGCTTATGCTCATTCACCACATAAATTTGTACAAGACTGGGATACTCCAATTCTTATCATTCATGGTGAACTCGATTATAGAGTTGTTGTTACACAAGGAATGACTGCGTTTAATGCAGCAATATTGCGAGACGTTCCTGCTGAGTATCTTTATTTCCCTGATGAAAATCATTGGGTATTAAGACCGCAAAACGGAATTCTTTGGCAACGTACTTTCTTTAATTGGTTAGACAAATGGCTTAAATAATTCTTTTTCGTCTTAAATATTAATTCACCAATAACATATAATAACCTTTATCGTTATTATTATTCAAGATAAAACTCTCATTAAGATATTAATTAGTACGACATAATGAGTAATATTATGAATAGATTTTTGCTATTGGTAGCATTCATAATTCCGGTACTTTCGTTTGGATTTGAAACCGACACGACAAGTTCTTCATCCTCAAATGATACGATTAAAAAGTGGACTTTAAAAAGCCTAAGCTTAGTATCGGTAGCACAAAATGCTTTTGTTAACTGGGCAGCCGGCGGCGAGAGTTCCCTGTCGGGAAAGGCTGAATTTGATTATGACCTCAAATATAAGAAAGATAAATTTACTTATGATCAATCAGGTAATCTTGTATTTGGATTAGTTGGCTATATCGACAAGAGAATTGAAAAAACAAATGATAAATTGAATTTATCAGTAGCATTTAGTCATCAGCTTTCGAAGAAATGGAGTTTGACTAATTTTACTACCTTAAAAACTCAATTTGCAAATGGATATAAATATCCTGACGACTCTACCCTGATTTCAGCATTTTTTGCTCCTGCTTACCTTACAATTTCATTCGGATTTAATTATAAGCCCAATGATGAATTTCAATTGTTCATGAGTCCTGTTTCTGGTAAAGTAAGCTTTGTATTGAACGATGAACTAGCAAATAAGGGACTTTATGGAGTCAAAAAGGCAACACTTGACTCGCTTGGAAATGTTATAGTTCCGGGCAAACAGTTTCTGGGCGAAGTAGGACTTAACCTTTTTACCACCTACAGGGCTGAGATTATGAAAAATGTCAAGTTAAATACTGCTCTTACTTTACATAATAATTATCTGGATTTTGAAATAAAAAATCGTTGGAATATAGATGTTGATTTTGATACACGTCTGATATTTTCCATAAATAAAATATTCGCCACAGTACTGTACATGCATTTAAAATACGATCACAATGCAAAGTTTCCCAATTATGAGATGATTGAAGGTGAACAGGTTCAAATATCTGAGAGTCCAAAATTACAGATCAATGAATCATTTGGTCTTGGTGTTAAATACCAAATTAATTAAATGGTGTTAATAATTTAACAATTGGATTTGTAGATTCACCCAAAAAGATTACTTTTGATTTTAATAAATTACTTTGGATAAATAAAATTAAGAAATGAAAATAACTATTGTTGGTACAGGATACGTTG
>CALDOI010000009.1 GCA_937912115.1 uncultured Bacteroidota bacterium
ATAATACTACCAATTGCAATTGCTCCGATATAAACAGGATTACCCAATTGTCCCATAAGAGCCAGATCCACTAATCCAAGCAATGGCACAGTAATATTTGTGACAATGTTTGGTATCGCCAGTTTTAATATACTACTATTGATTGTATTACTGATTGTCATTGGTGACTTGATAATTGGTCATTGCCTGCCTGCCGGCAAAGGCAGGGATAATTGGTAATTGGAAAATTGGTCACTATTTTATGAGCAACAAACCTGATATATGAATAAAAACGAGTTACCAATTTCAATTAGTTACTATTTCTCGTGTAGTCCGCATTCCTTAGATTCAGGATCTTCCCACCACCATCGTCCTGCTCTAATATCCTCGTCGGGTTCAATAGCTCTGGTGCAGGGTTGACAACCAATACTTGCAAATCCTTTATCATGTAAAGAATTATATGGTATTTTTTTGGCTTCTATATAACCCATAACATCATTCACAGTCCAGTTAATTAGTGGATTTATTTTTAGCATGTTATTATTCTCATCCCACTCAATTAGCTGCATATCTGTTCTGGTAACAGACTGGTCTCGTCTAAGTCCGGTAATCCACCCATCTAGTTCATTCATTGCCCGAGCCAAAGGAACAAGCTTACGCAGATTACAACATAATTTCCTGTTTTCTATGCTTTCATAAAATAGATTAATTCCCTTTGTGTTTACCATTTCTTCTACTTCTACCGTATTGGGGAAATAAACATCGATGGAAATTCCATATTTTTTACTTGTTCGGTCAATCAGATCATATGTTTCCGGAAAAAGTCTTCCAGTATCTAAAGTAAAAATTTTGGCGCTATTATCAATTGAAGCAACCATTTCAGTTAGCACCTGATCTTCGAGACCTAAGCTTGTGGATAATGCAACTTTTCCAGAAAATTGTTTTAAAAAGAAACTCAATATTTCATGCGGGGTTGAATCGGATAATTCACTATTCCATTCTTCTATAATCTCTCTGTCCATCATATTTTAAATTAATGGGCAAATATATTGAAAGTTATGGATTACCATTGAGAGGCTTACTTCAGGTTAAATATTATTTTGATGAACGGTATATTTTTAAACCTGTGCTTTAATATATTCCGTACCTAACGGCACGGAAAATAATAGATGTTGTATTTTTCTACCCATATTTAGTTCCTAACGGAACTATAACACAATAATTCCCCAAAATTTTTCTGTTCTAAAAAAAATCTGTAAAGACATCTCATAGTTATTGTTTGTTGAATAAGACTTATAGCCAATAGTTGAAATACGAGTAAAAACCCCTGGGTCAAATTAAAGTATAGTAGAAAGTAGTATGCTCTTATTGCTACTTTGTAGTTATTGGTTCCAGCACTTCAAAACCAGTCTGCCTTTGGCAGCATAAAATTTGTCTTAATTCTAAGGATTAAGATATAAGGCAGAAAAATCAAGTAATTAAGGCACCAGTAAGATCAGCCACATTAGCTATCCCATTATTACTGCAATATTCCTTAATACCATCAATAATTTTTATGCTTATCTGAGGATCAATAAAATTAGCAGTGCCAACCTGAATTGCTGATGAACCGGCAAGCATAAATTCAATGGCGTCGGTTGCATTCATTATGCCTCCAATTCCAACAATCGGTATTTTAACAGCATTGTAAACCTGCCACACCATTCGCAAAGCTACTGGCTTGATTGCCGGGCCACTTAACCCACCAGTAATGGTTGAAAGAACTGGTTTTCGTGTGTGCGCATCAATGGCCATTCCAAGCAATGTATTTACAAGCGAAACAGCATCAGCCCCGGCACTCTCAACACCTTTAGCTATTTCTGTAATATCTGTAACATTTGGGGATAGTTTTACGATAATTATTTTGTCGTAAACTTCTCTTACCGCCCTTGTTACAGCCATGGCCGAAGGACAGCTAACTCCAAAGGCCATTCCGCCTTCTTTTACGTTTGGACATGAAATATTAAGTTCAAGACCATGTATTCCTTCAACGTCATTAAGCTTTTCAGCAACAGCTATATAATCTTCAACTACAGATCCATTAATATTGGGAAATATTTCAGTATCCCATTTTTTTATCTTGGGATAGATTGTATTTAAGAAATAGTCGATTCCCTTATTTTGTAGTCCAACAGCATTTAACATTCCCGAGGGTGTTTCGGCCATCCTTGGATAGTCATTACCTTCTCTGTTTTTGAGAGTTAACCCTTTAACAAAAATTCCCCCAAGGCGGTTAAGGTCGATGAAGTCTTCAAACTCCTCCCCAAATCCAAATGTACCTGATGCTGTGGTAACCGGGTTTTTAAGATTTAGTCCGGCAATATTTACATTTAAATTTACCATTTCAAATCTTTTGAATTAAAAACAGGGCCTTCGGTACAAACACATTCATTACCTCTAACTGTAGGAGTTACACAACATAAACAAGCACCAATACCACATGCCATCATATTTTCCAATGAAGCCTCACAAGGGATATTTTTTTCATGTGCAATTTGTGCAACAGCCTTCATCATCGGATCGGGACCACATGTATAAATATGATCAAAGTCCATATTGCCTGCAAAAATAGAATGTTGAGTTACAAGACCTTTTTCTCCCATTGAACCATCTTCAGTAGTAACCAGCACTTTGCCAAATTTGTTAAACTCATCGGTTAAGAAAACATCGCCCTTTGATCTTGCACCAATTAAAAAGGTTACCTCGGTGCTAACATCAATCAGTTTGGAAGCAAGCATAATAAATGGGGCAATCCCTGATCCTCCACCTACTATCAGCACTTTTTTTCGATGAATAATACTAAACGAATTACCAAGCGGGTATACAATGTTTACTTTAGAATCAACATCTAAATTCCCAAGCTGACGCGTACCCTTACCCATTGCTTTAATATAAAACTTAATAGTATTTTCGCCATGATCAACATCAAGAACTGATATTGGTCGACGGAGAAATACATCTGGTGAGTTAGGGACTTTAATTTCAGCAAAGTTACCGGGATCGATATTTTCAATATCCGAATCTGAACTTAATGTAATGATATAATTATCCTTATTTAGCCAGTTGTAACCAACAACATTAAAGTCCTGTACTCTTTTCATATGGCTATTTTTCCTCAGGTTTTTCTTCCTGTATATCTTCCTTTTTGTCTTCAGGAGCTACTTCTTCTGTTTCAACTTCCTCCTCCTCATTAGTTGTAGTTTCTTCTTCCTCAGTAAAATCCAATAGTTCTTTTTCAAGAAGCAAATTATACCACGAAAAAATCTTTTTTATATCACTTACATAAACTGCATTTCGATCGTAATCAGGAAGAATCTCTGCAAAAGTTGATTTAAGGGAATCGCCAGAAGACTTTTTTGAACTATCAACTGCCTTTCCACCAGTATAATCAAAAATACTTTTAAAAACTTTCTCCAATGCTACATCCTCACTATCAGTATAAATACTAATCTCTTTAAGAGTACTAACTCTGTCGTGAGCAAAGGATGGTATCTTTTTCCCATCTAACAGCGATTCAACAATAAGGTTATTTTTCGCTTCTCCAACCATCAGATATAATCCAGGTTTACCGGATATTGATAAAATTTTACTTAAGTCCATATTGTGTTAAAATTTGTGCAAAAATAATATTAAAACTAAATGAGACGCTTCTTTTTTATAAGTTGGCTTAAAACACCCATTGTAGTTTGATAATGGTAATGACTTTCATTAACCACATCAGGTTGCATTTTATTCCATTTATCTGATTAATTAATGGCTAATATGTTACTTTTGCCGCTCTTATGATTAACTAAACTATCAAATATGAAATATGTAATAGTATTGAATTTCACTATATTAGCTTTCTTACTATCAGGATGTGGATCGGGTAAACAGCTGACTCAGAAAAAATCAGAAGCTGAATCATTCTTTTTAGCCAGTAATTATAGTGGAGCTTTAATCTCTTATAAAGAAATTATAAGTATATACGAGGAAAATAATAATTCAGCTGAGTGTAAAGTTTATACTAAAGCAGGCGAGTCAGCCTTGAAAACAGGAGATGCAAAACTTGCTATTACATATCTAAAAAAAGCAACTAACACCAAATTCGCAAACCAATCAACATATTATTATTTGGCTCAGGCATATAAAGAGGTTGATAATTTATCATTGGAAATTGTTGCGCTGGTTGATTACTTAGAATTATTTCCACAAGGGACTAACCTTATTGGCATAAATACCAGACTGTTCTACACTTATGTTGAATCAGATAATTATGAAGCTGCATTTAAGCTTTGGCCTGAAATAATTTCGAATGATCAAAAAAACACTAGTTTGTTAGAAGCATATTTTTCAATTAATCAAAGGTTAAACAAAGTTGATGAATGCAATAAGGTTGCTCAGGAACTTCTTGATATTAATGAAGAAAATTTAGTTGCCTTATCCTGGTTTGGAAAACAATATTATCGTAAAGCTGAAGATTTGTATCAAAAGGAAATGAAAGCCTACGAAAATAAAAAAACTAATAAGCAGTATAATATACTGTTGACAGCTTTGGAGAATGTAACTTATGATTATAAAATATCATTGAAGTATTTTACTAAACTTTATTCATTACAACCTATACCAGAAAATGCAAATTACTTAAGTCATATATACGGTAGATTGAGTGATGAAAAGAAATCAGAATACTATAAGAAACTGGCAAATTAACACTTGTTTCTAGATCAAACTAATCCCAGTATAATTATCAGGGTTAATTGCTTTTAATTCAGTTTTAAGCACATCCGGAACTTGAAGTCCATTAATAAACTTGTGCATGGAATCCATTGTGATTTTTTCGTTAGTTCTGGTCAATTCCTTTAGAGCTTCATAAGGATTTGGGTAATTCTCACGTCGTAATATAGTTTGAATCGCTTCTGCAATTACAGCCCAGTTATTTTCAAGATCTTCAGCAAGTTTCTCCTCATTTAAAATTAGCTTTTCCAAACCTTTGATCAACGATTTTATTGCAATTAGCATATGCCCAAGGGGAGTACCAATATTACGTGTTACAGTTGAATCGGTTAAGTCCCTTTGCAATCTTGATACAGGTAGTTTTTCAGCCATATGAATCAGTAAAGCATTGGCTATTCCCAAATTACCTTCGGCATTTTCAAAATCAATGGGATTAACTTTATGAGGCATAGCCGATGAACCAACTTCTCCTTTTTTAATTTTCTGTTTAAAATAATCCATCGAAACATATGCCCAGATATCTCGGCTAAAATCAATCAAAATTGTATTTATACGACTAAGATTATGAAAATAAGCTGCCAAATAATCATAATGTTCAATTTGTGTAGTCGTTTTTTGTCGGTGAAGATGAAGTTCTTTCCTAACAAATTGGCAAGCAAAAGATTCCCAATCTATATTTGGATAAGCCACGAGATGAGCATTAAAATTACCGGTGGCTCCTCCAAATTTTCCACTAAAAGGTATCGATCCAAGCATCATCAACTGATTTTCCAATCGCTCAACAAAAACATATATTTCTTTACCAAGTTTTGTTGGTGAGGCTGGTTGACCATGGGTACGGGCAAGCATCGAAATATCTTTCCAATAATATGCCTTTAGGTTAATTTTTTCCAACAGATCCTCAAGGGCTGGCCTAATTACCTCATTGTGGGCATCTTTTAGTGAAAGTGGCAAGGCTGTATTATTAATGTCCTGGGATGTTAATCCAAAATGTATGAACTCTTTAAATTCACTTTGTCCAATTTCTTCAAAACAATCTTTAATGAAATATTCAACAGCCTTCACATCATGGTTTGTGGTTTTTTCGATAACTTTAATTGCCAATGCATCTTCAGGTGTAAAATTCAAGTAAATATCTCGTAACCTTCCAAACTGATCCTTATCAAAGCCAGCTAAACCAGGCAATGGAATATTACAAAGTGATATGAAATATTCGATTTCAGTTTTTACCCGATACTTAAATAATGCAAATTCTGAGAAGTAATTTGATAACTCTTCGGTTTTATTATTGTAGCGTCCATCTATTGGTGATATTGCAGTAATTGGATTTAGTTCCATGTTGATTATTTTGAGGGCAAAATTAATAATATCTTATGACTTTTATATTATAACCGGGCTATGAAATCAGGGTAAATGCAACTAAATTTAATACTTATAATCATGCTCAATAATTTGGTTTATTGCAAATTGAAAAAAAATATATTAATATTGCTATTTAAAACACTTCTAAATAATATTAAAATTTAAATGGGCAATACTACACATATTAGACCTAAATGCAAATTCTCCTCCGAAATTGCTCCTGCAAATATTATTGAGGAAGTTAAAATATTGCTTTCCAAGACTAATAATGTTAATGGGAAAATAATTGATAACCAAATTTATTTAATGATCCCCAAAGAAGAACAACACTATTGGTCGCCAGAGTTTAGAGTTACAATTAATGAAGATGAAAACGGTTCACTAATTAAGGGGATTGCAGGTCCAAATGGTAAAGTATGGGCAACATTTATAGTATTTTATGGATTGGCGATAATGTTACTTATTTTTGGAGGATCACTTGGAATTTCAGAGTGGATGTTAGATATTGATTCAATATGGATTTGGAGTATTCCGATTTCATTGTTTTTGTATATACTTATTGTTATAGCCGCTAAATATGGCCAAAAATTGGGGAATGATCAGTTAATTCGTTTACGATACTTTTTAGATGAGGCGATTGCAAGAGCCGAAAATAAGAAACCCTATAAAACAAAGGCGCATTAACTATTATTGTTTAAAGAAGTAATCGAAAATTTTTAGATGCCAGAATGATCTTATATTGTGAAGTTTGGCATCAAGTTCCTGAAATCATAATCATTGCACTAATCATTTTATTTCCATTTTAATCTTAATAATATCCGATGTACCATCATCATTATCACAAACTGTTACCAATACCATATTTTTATTATCAGCATTTGAAATAGTACATACCCCTTCAAGTTTTTTTTCCATTGATAATCCATTATCTATAACCAATGTAGCAATATAGTTACCATCCTCTATTCCCGAGAAAGGAATAATACCAATAAAACTTCCAAGCACCTTCCCATCATTAATCTCGTCTTTTGTATCCTCCAGTGAAGCTGTAAATACTAATCCTGTATTATCAGGCAGTACGCATGTCCCTGAAAAACCGGAAGATACTCCTTGATAAATCGGCAGATCAAAGGCAAATATTTCGAATTGAGGAATAGGTGAATCACTTTTTATGTATTCAATAAATTTGTTTCGATTTATTTTGATAACAATATTCTCGCTCACATTACCTCTGTGCAATAAATATACATGTTCATTTGAGAAGGCAATTCCCTCAATATTTATTTCGTTTTTTGGGGGCAGCCCTGCTTTCAATTTAATTTTGTCATACAATGGTCGAAGGCTTTTTGAGCGTAAATAATTGCTTGATTCAATTCCAAAAATGTGAGCGGTATCCCTATTTATTTTCATTGAGCCAGATGAAAGTATTACAACATAAACACCTGTACTGTCGGTAATTATATCAGCACATTCAAAATCGGCTTTCTGATTTTTAGGCGTTCTTCCATTATAGAGTGAATCGATTTTAGAAATTTGAGTTTTTCCTGTAATTTTAAAATTACTATTGAGATTATATAACCAAGGGATATCATCTCCAACTATATAGTACACCGAGTTATGCACGCCAATTCCAGAAGCAGATGAAAGATCACTTAGTTGCAATATTTCGGGTTCGGAGAGAAAAATTTTTTTCTCACTAGTAGTATTACATGAAATCAACAATAAAACAAAAAATATTGCCGGGTAAGATGCTTTTGCTATCACTTTATGGAGTTTAAATTAGAAATATTATTTTTAGCAAAGGTAGTATTTGGTACTAATGATTTCATACAACCATAAAATACAGGCACGTTATTTGAAGAAGAGTTTGTTTATTGGCTGGTTATTGGCATAATTTCATAATTATGAAAGAAGAAAAAAAGAAATTTTTATACTCCCTTTTAATACCTGTTATCCTATTGGTTGTTATGTGGGCTATTAAGCTCATTGAGTTTGGATTTAATACAAATTTTGTAACTCTTGGTAATTATCCTCTTGATATAAAGGGAATTAAGGGCATAGTACTAATGCCATTTATTCATGGAAGCTGGGATCATCTAATTGCAAATACAGCCCCATTTTTAATTCTGGCAACAGCATTATTTTATTTCTACCGAAGTATTTCGTTAAGAGTTTTTTTAGGGATATGGTTACTATCCGGGATTTGGGTTTGGTTTGGTGGTCGGCCATCATGGCATATTGGAGCAAGCGGAATTATATACGGACTATCAAGCTTTTTATTTGTAAGTGGTATGATAAGAAAAGACTCTCGCTTGGCAGCCCTTGCTCTTATTGTAATATTTTTATATGGAAGTTTAATTTGGGGAGTATTTCCCGATTTTTATCCCAAAGAAAAAAATGTTAGTTGGGAAGGCCACCTTGGAGGCGCAGTTGCCGGCCTATTAATGGCATTGTATTATCGTAATTCAGGACCTCAACGAAAACAATATTCCTGGGAACTTGAAGATGAAATTCCGGATGATATGGAAAATGAATACTGGAAAATAAAACAATAAAAAAAGCGTCACCATTATTACGATAACGCTTTTTACATTTGTGTATAATATTATTTACTTAAGCGCGACTGGAGTTCGTCAAAAATATTTCCATACTTTCTAAGTACCCTGTCCCATTCACGATACAGCTCATCACTTTTCACACTTGTTCCCGGGTTTCTCGACTCTTCGCTTACCAATTTAACTTTATATGTTAAAGGATCCATATCGCCAAGTTTTACAATAATTCTTGTACGTATTGTATTTTGCTTGAAAGTTTGGATTACCCATGAAGTTCTCAAATACCCCGTTTCTCTATCGGTAACCTCAATAATATCAAAATACGAAGTTATTATCATACTTATAAGTTTCCAGGCGTCTTCCTCACTCTTGGTTGTTTTCAGTTCTATATCTATATTGGCAATATCTGTCTGAATAGATGCATCATATGCATCATCTGGTATCATTTCAACATAATATGTTTTTGGTGGAGCGGCACTGCCTTTTTTATTGCAGAAGGAAATTGTTTCGTCAAGAAATCCAACTTTTTCAATTTTTACAGTAACACAGCTATTACTAAGTACTAGCACGTCAGCCTGACCTTTACCCATTAGTTTTCCGTCGATGTAAATTTCAGCATCGTTTTCAGAAGCGCTTAGTTTAACTTTCTTCTTTCCAGCAAAGGCATCAACAGAGAACATAGTACTTAGTATGAAAACCAAAATAAAACTTAGTAATGTGTAATTTCTTATCATATTAATATGCGATTTAGTTTATCGATTTTAGAATTGCATAGCAAAGATACCAAAAATTAAGAATATCAAAACTAAAAGACAGTTCACAAAAAAATATCATCTTCGTGTTATGCTGGATCATCTATGGATAGATGGTACATAAGTAATATGTTATTAATTTGTTAAAAAATGAAACTCCTCGCAGTAAGCTGACGAGGTATCTCAATGGATCTTTCTTTTTCAATACCCATCAAGATGCGGGCAACCAGCCTAACATACCTTTGGTAGTTAAACCGGCTGGCAGGTAAAACCCATGAAATCCCTCGACTATCGCTCGGGATCCCTGCCTGCAATGCCATTTTCGGCAGGCAGGAGTTCGGCTATATGATTTTGAAAACCAAAATCATAGACTCACTGATTCAAATTGGTTAGATTCCCTAATAAAAGGTTCTGTATTCAAACTCTAAAATAAATTGTCTAATCATTATAGATTAAACTGTTCAGGATGTTTTGCTTTTATACCACGATAAAAGTCTTCAATTTCCTTAAAATCTTTTTCCATATCGCCAGTTGGGTAAAACGGAGGTCCCACGCCTGCAATTTTCTTTTCATAATCAATGTAGGAAAGTAAGATTGGAATATTTGCTTCAACAGCTATATGATAAAAACCCATCTTCCATTTTTTAGTAAGTTTTCGTGTACCCTCGGGAGCAATAGTTAGAAACATTGGATCGTTATTTTTAAACAATTCTACAATTTGCAGAACTTTGCTTGTTGCTCTTCCCCTATCTATTGGGATACCGCCCACTTTTTCCAATAAACTACCCAATGGGCCATTAAATGCTTCCTTTTTTATAAGCACTTTAACTGGTATTCTATGAATCCAACAATAAAACCTACCTATGTAGAAATCAAGATTACTTGTGTGTGGTGCTACCAAGAATATAGCCTTGGTTATATTATCAGGTACACTCCCCAGAGCTTTCCATCCAAATATAAAATATATAAATTTAGAGATTATTCTCATAGATTTTCAATTATAATTTACAAAGCATTCAATATCACATTAATTTTTTAATAGTATTTCAACCTTATTGATTAGATCAGTAATATTTACCGGTTTTTCGAGGGCAAATTTAGCTCCAAGTTTAAGTGCACTATCTAAATAATTGTAGGCACTACCCAATCCACCTCCCGATATTGCAATAATCTTTACACTACTATTATATGCCTTAAGATTCAATATAGTTTCAATCCCTTCCTGAGTTGGCATTAGTATATCAAGTATTACTACATCTGGTTTATGATGCAAATATTGCTGCTCGCCAACACTTCCGTTTTCGGCAACAATTACTTCATGATTAACCTTTTCCAAGGCTCTTCTAAACACATTTCGTATATTTTCCTCATCATCTACAACCAATATCTTACCCATTCCAGTTAGCTTATTTTTGTTTGAATACGATCAATTTTTCCAGCGATAAATATAGAGAAATATCTATAACAACACTGTTAGTTTTTTAAATATCTACTTGATTAGGCTCTCTAAATTATTGTGATAGGGTAAATAAATGTTAAAAGTAGTTCCCATGTTTTCCTTACTAATCACATTTATCAGTCCTTTATGCTGCGATATTATTCCAAACGCAGTCGACAATCCAAGGCCGGTTCCTTTATCAAGTCCTTTAGTTGTAAAATATGGTTCAAAAATACGCCTTTTTGTATCTGAATCCATCCCATGTCCATTGTCGGAAACACTTATAAGTATATAGTTTCCAGGTTTTGCCCAGGTATTTGATGAACAGAAATCTTCACTGATTGAAACACTGCTAGTAACAACTTTAATGATACCACCATTGGGCATGGCATCTCTTGCATTTATAAATAAATTCATTATAACCTGATCAACTTGCCCACCATCGGCAACAATACTTGGCAAACTTTTTTGTGGTACAAACTCAACAAAAATGTTATTTCTATTATTTCGGTTTGTTGCCTCAACAATTGGAAGGATGATATCGTTAATATCGATTTCTGTTTTATTCATAAACTGCTCTTTACCAACAGCCAAGAGACTCTTTGTTAATAAAGTTGCACGTCTTACATGCTTCTTAATTTGTTCAATATCTTCCCATCGTTGGGTAGTATCATCTAATCCTTCTTTTGCAAAATCAACATAAGCCACTATCGACTGTAGGATGTTATTAAAATTATGTGCAATTCCACTAGCCATTAAACCAATGGCCTCCATTTTTTGTGCATGTTGTAACTGCGTTTCCAATTGACGGCGTTTTGTTATATCCCTTCCCAATACAACCAGTGCTTTTCTAGTACCATCGGGATGATATACTGGAACCTTAATAACTTCAATGGTTTTTACTGACTCATCCATTGTTTGTATTTGTTCTTCTATAATAGTTGTGTGTTTTTTCTCCCAGGCAATTTCATCTGTTTCGTTACAGTTTAAAAAGTACTTTCTGTATATTTCACTTTGTTTAGCAATTTCAAAATTCTTTTTCTCAAAATAATCATGTTTTTCGATCTGAAAAAGTTTAAGCATTGCTTTGTTTGCCATAAGCCATCTGCCATGGCCATCCTTAAAACAAATGATATCGGGACTTGCATTTAATACAGTTGATAGTTGCTCTTCCCTTATTTTTATTTTATTTTGAATTTTGGTTTGTTCCGTAATGTCGTGCGTATGAGAAATCGCACCCATAAACCTTCCATCATCATCATATAGCGCTGAAATACTTCTCCTTACCAGTAATAGGCGGTTCTTTAATGTTTTCAAATATAACTCTATTTCAAACTTTCCCACTTCTTTTAGAACAGGGAAATTTTCCTGAAATTTATTTAACTCTTCCTCTGGCAGATACTCTGTTACATGAGTATTAATAATTTCATCCCGGTCACCCTCAATTAATAAACAAAATGCACTATTGCAATCGATTATTATTCCATTTTCATCAATTACAAAAATTGGATCAGGCGCTTCTGAAAAAAGAGTTCTAAATTTCTTTTCGCTGGAAATTAAATTATCTGATATTTTTTTTGATTCTGTAATATCGACAAGAGCACCCACAATGCTTGTAACTTTTCCATCAACTTTTATGGGTGTTTCGTTTACTTCAACCCAGATTTTGCGTCCATTTTTTCCAATTAGCTCAAGTTTAAACGGAGGCTGAGCTTCTCCAGTTTCAACTGCTCTTTGAGTACTTAATCTCCCTTGTTCATTTATTGGGTTATCAGTATATAATGAAGATCGCATATTAATGAAATAATCAGGATCACAATCAAAAAACTCCTCCGTTTTAGGGCTGACATATGTGAACCTGCCATCGGTATTGTGGGAGTAAAAAAGATTTGTCGAATGTTCAATTATATTGCTAATTCTCTCTTCGCGAGTTTCAATTTGCTTTTCGATTTTGTGTTTTTCTGTAAGGTCCCGAATAATACAAAAATAGGAATTGGTATTAATCAGTTTCGAATTCATCTCAACCGGAATAGTCGTGCCAGTTTTTGATACTATATTACGTTCATTTATAACCGCTTCCCCTATATCAACCCTCTCGTATTGCAATGGCTTTGATTGTAATTCTTCCTTCGAGAAAATATTACTCATATTCATGCTAAGCAATTCTTCCCGTGAATAGCCCGTTAATTTGCATGCAGCATTGTTAACCTCTGTAAAATCACCTGCATAATTACCTTTGAATATCGCATCTGTTGCCTGCTCAATTAATGTAGAATACGATTGTAAATTATTTTCAATTATACTCTTGTCTAATTTTACTATATCTCTTAACCGATTTAATTCCAGAATATTTTTAACCGCATGACCAAGTCTTGAGATAGTATTTAAATTGATATAATCATCTAAATCATCACCAATATTCATCATTGCTTCCTCGAAACTAACACTCCCGGAATAAACAATAATAGGTATTTTCGATTCATTGTCAATACCAAGGTTTAAGGCATCCTTAACTACCAAAGTAGCAAAAGTGTATTCAACAAAAAGTATATTTGGATTAAATTCGGATAGCTTTGACAAAAATTCATTTTGATTGTTAATGAGGCTACACCTAAAGTTTAACCCTTCATCAACCAACGTGTCAATAAATATTTCTGTAAGAGATGGGTCTTCGTATAGAAAAAGAAATCTTTGTTTCGTCATACACCAGATAATATTCTAATGAGCAGATAATAAGGATGGTTCACTACTTATTATCTGAAAGCACACCCTCTTTATAATAGAGCACTTTCTCAAGCACACCTTCAGCATTATACCATTTTTCTGTACCATGTTTCAAGTTATTAACATAGGTAATTTCTCGCATCAAACTACCATTTGGATGCCAGGCTTTTTGAATTCCACTGCCCATGGTATAATTACCTGTTCCAATAATTTCTCCGCTTAAATTGTAATATAGCCATTGTCCTGAAAAGTAACCACCAACGTAACTACCACTAATTCGTATTCCTCCCGATGGATACCTAAGAATATATGATCCGTTTAACGTGTCATTTTTATAATTCTCTTCCGACAATAAGTTTCCATACTCATCGTACATTGTTGCCAAACCTTCAAGATTTCCGTTTTTATAGTGTGCCTTTGATTCAAAATTTCCATTTTGATACCAGCGAATTTGAGCTCCTTCAAGAGTGTTGTTAATATAATTAACCTCCTGCTCCTTATTCCCATTTTCATAATACCAAATGGCTTTACCATTGAGCTTGTTATCTTTATATTCTAATTCAGACTGTATGTTACCACTATCCCAATACTTTTTACGAGTATCCTTACAACTTGTAAAAAATAATATAACGGTAGAAAGTAAAAGAAATATATTTAATGGCCTAATCATCAACGTACTGATCATTTATAGGAAACAATAAATAATCGGGAACTTTACTTTCCGACATTTTCTTTAATTGTAGCATGTTCCAGTAATTGTTCTCAAAGTTATTGGTGTTACCTACCCTGTTAAAACTAAAAGTTCCCTGAAGCAATTCCATTGGAAAATACTCAAGACATCTGTTAAAATCATTTCCCATATAAAACAATGAACTTATAAAGTAATATGTTATATCAAAGCCCGAAAAAGCATAAGCTTCAGGCTCAGTTTTAAATCTATTTCTGAACAAGTAGATGAAATCCTGTGTTTTATCAAGTTCATAATCAACATAACTCGACGAAAAGTAATTTAACTTAAGGTTGTTCATTTTAACATTATTCAGGTTATTTATGCGCTCCCACGAAGGCATTCCAATGAGTTTTATATCGAAAGTATCCCTACTTTCGTTTAAACGATTAAGAACATCCAGAATAAAAGATTTTTTAGATCCATAAAGCACAACAATATTACTTCTTATTGGCGAAGCCATTTCATAAAATGGGTAAAGGCTATCATTTGAATAAACTATTCGGGTTAGGTAATTATTAATAACAGTACTGTCACTTATGTTGTATTCAAGTATCTCGGGATATATTTCTGTTCCTTCAAAAATAAAAGGAGGGTTAGTTGTTGTTTCATCAAATAAAGTATCCCGTATTGCTACTGAATATGAGAGATTAAATAGTTCTTCGTTACTAATTTTAACCTGATTATTAATCGTCGACATAATACCATTATTGACTTCAGTTACTATGTCGGCGTCTTCATATGAATTTTCAGAAATCAGGAATACCTTACTACTACTACACGAATTACTGATAAATGTTTCAAGCATATTGATTTGAGATTGTCCGCTTGGCATTATTTTGATAACTGTGTTATAATCATTTACAACTGCGCTGCGATATGACAGTGGGTTAACAACAGGAATATTAAAATTACCGGAAAACAGAGCCACCTGATTGAAGCTGTTGTTGAAAAATGGTCCAATTATTAGATCCATTGTTCTAAGCTCTTTTTGTTGAAGTACTTTTATTGTTTTAGTGATATTCTTATCAACATCATAAACAAAAAACTCAACATTTACACCTTGTTTTGCTAATGAGTCTAATGCAATTAGTGCGCCCTCATAAAATTGAATAAACCTAAAAGGCTTAAAAAATGGCTGAGGTTTCATAAAGAATTGTTCATAATTTAAGCTGTCAGCATCTTCCAACGAAAGAGGAATCATAAGAGCTACTTTAAATACCCTGTCCGTATCAGGTGAAAAATCACAATCCTCAGTTATAATTATATCGCCGTTATCATCATCTCTAATGTCTTCAATATCCTGTTCAATTTCAGTAATAAAGGGAAGTGATGGAATAATTATTGCGTGGCTTCCAACTGGGATTTTAATTTCCTGACTTGTGTATAACTTATTTCCCAAATCAGGGTTAAACTCTTTAATTTCATAAGCATTAATCCTATACAGCTTAGCAATTTTACGAACTTTGGTATTGGATGTTACCTTGTGAATAATATAAGGATTACTTATTTTTTTTTTTGGAACAATAATTATTTGTCCGATTTTTATGCTGCTTGTGAGACCCGGGTTTGCCTCAATAATTTCAGCAACTGTAAGTCCATACTCTCGACCAATACTATAGAGGGTTTCCTTCTTTTTAACCATGTGCTTAATTACCTCTGATTCCTGCTTGGCTGGCTTTGCAATAGTTGTATCAGTCTTAGTAGTAATATCCAGTATTCTAGGTTCTGGTTTTTCTTCTGTTTCTTTTGGTGATGGTTCTTCTATTTCTTTTGGTGATGGTTCTTCTATTTTAGCTTTGTCGGGAATCCGTAATCTATCACCTTTAGCCACTGAATTACTCAATCCGGGATTTGCAGCTTTTAACAACTCCACCGGAATATCATACTTCTTAGCAATACTTTGTGTTGTTTCACCAAGTATAACTACATGCCTATAATCCTGTATAACTGGTATTTCGGGATCAAAACTAACGGTTTCTGAAGCCGGTTTACCCGATTTTTTTACTACTAGTGGTGATTTGGGCTTTTCTTGAGTCCTTTCACCATTTTTTGTGGAAGGTTCTGCTAATTGCCTTTTAACAGGTGTGGTACTTGGTTTTTTTGTTGGTGATTTATAAGTACTAGTTCTTGTTTTGACAACATTAGGAATGCTTGCGGTTACCTTTCCATCCAAAATATCAAATGCATCTTCAACTGGTACTTTTACATATTCACCTTCGCGAAAAGGTGAATGAAGATTTGGGTTTGCCTTAACGATATATTTTTCAGGAATTAAATAAATGGAGCTAATTTGTTCAAATGTTTCGTTATTTGAGGCAACATGGTAAAAGAAGTCGAAATTAGACATAACAACCTCTTCTTTTAACTCTGTTTCTTTGTTAACTGTTGGGATAAGAATACTTTGATTAATTGCAATCGCTTGTTTGGTACCAGGGTTCTCAAAATATATTTCGTCGGGTGTTACACCATAAGCTCTGGAAATTGAATAAACGGTTTGTCCTTTTTGAACGGTATGAATATAGTATGATTTGCCGTTTCGTGTTTCAATAATATCTGATCTGGGTATAATAACCGACTGAGCACTAATTGCCAATGCAAAAAATGAGATAATGGTAATAAATATTATTCTTCTGATTTCCATTATTAATTAATGAATCTAGTTATCAAAAATAAAAAACTAAGTCAAACCAATAACGAAAATTGAATCAAAAGATGATTTGATTTTACTAATGAAGTATAATTACTAAATAATAATTAATTCTTTTTTATAAATACACCGAGTTAAATTGCATTATTCCCATTCAATCGTTGCAGGTGGTTTTGAACTAATATCATAAACAACTCTGTTAACTCCGCTCACCTTATTTATTATTTCGCTCGACACCTTCGACAGGTAATCATAAGGTAATTTAGACCAATCGGCAGTCATACCATCAGTTGATTCTACTGCTCTTAGTGCTACTACATTTTCATATGTTCTTTCGTCACCCATAACACCTACCGACTGCACTGGCAATAGTATTGCAGCAGCTTGCCATACTTTACCATACAGTCCAAAGGTCTTCATATTTTGGATATAGATATGATCAACTTCCTGAAGAATTTTAACCCTTTCTCTAGTTACTTCTCCCAATACTCTTATGCCTAAACCAGGTCCGGGGAATGGGTGTCGATCAATAATAAGAGAAGGCATATTTAGAGCTCTTCCAATTCGACGAACCTCATCTTTAAACAGTGTATTTAGTGGCTCTACAATTTTAAGTTTCATAAAATCGGGCAAACCCCCAACATTATGATGTGATTTAATAGTTGCTGAAGGTCCGTTAACTGATACAGATTCTATCACATCAGGATATATGGTTCCCTGAGCCAGCCATACAACATCTTCAATTAAATGTGATTCCTCATCAAAAACTTCTATAAAAGAATTCCCAATGGCTTTTCTTTTCTTTTCTGGTTCAGTAATTCCAATTAATGCGTCCAGAAATTTATCAGCAGCATTAACTCCTTTAACATTAAGACCTAAATCTTGGTACGAATGCAGCACATCCTCAAACTCATTTTTACGAAGAAGGCCGTTATCAACAAAAATACAATACAGGTTTTTACCAATTGCCTGATGGAGTAATACCGCAGCAACAGATGAATCAACACCACCTGATAACCCAAGCACTACCTTATCATTACCTAGTTTATCTTTAAGTGATTTGATTGTGGAATCAATAAATGAGTCAGGAGTCCATTTTTGGTGGCAACCGCAAATATCAACTAAAAAGTTTCTTAACAGGGCTTTACCTTCTGTAGTATGATAAACCTCAGGATGAAACTGGATGCCATATGTATCTTCCTCTTCAATTTTAAAGCCGGCAACTCTAACGGTTTCAGTGCTTGTTGAAATTTTGAAATTTTCAGGAACCTTAAGTATTGTGTCGCCGTGCGACATCCATACCTGACTGTTGTCGCTCATCCCAACTACCAATGTACAAGATTGATCGATGTAACTAAGGTTGGCTCGACCATACTCTCTTATTTCTGATGGAAGTACTTCACCGCCTCCCGATTGAGCTAAGAACTGTGCTCCATAACAAACTCCTAATAATGGTAATTTGCCTTTTATCTTAGATAAATCAGGTATTGGAGCTTCGGCATCACGAACAGAGAATGGACTCCCCGATAGGATGACACCAACTACTTCTGATATATTTTCAGGAATTTTGTTGTATGGATGTATCTCGCAATAAACATTTAACTCTCTTACTTTGCGAGCAATAAGCTGTGTATATTGTGAACCGAAGTCTAAAATTAGGATGATTTCTTTCATGGCGCAAAGTTAAATAAGATTTATAATTTAGTACCTTTGATATGTTATTTAAATTTTATTTACAAACTGTTTAAGGATTATTACAATGGCAAAAAGAAAATCTCGAAGAAAAAGCACTAAAAACAACAGATCATTTACTATATTCTTTATCATAGTTATTATTATTGCAATATTATCCTTTGCAATTACTTACTTCGTAACACAAAGCGATTCAGAGGCTCTGGTTGATGCTGCTAAAGTTGAGAAAGAAGTAACTACTCCAATGACGGTTATTCAAAAAAGTTCATTGGAAGGAACTTGGGCAAGTTATAATGATGGTGCCATGCTTACAATAATTGGTCTGACTTTTACAATAGAATTACCCAATGTTGAAGGTACGATAATAGCTTCGGGAAAAATAGTTGTTAATGATAATATTATAACTTTCATCAACACTTCCGAAAAATCGGATTGCAATGTTAAACCAGGCATTTACAGTTTTTCGATACAAGATGATAATGATTTAACATTTATGAAGGTAGAAGATAATTGTAAAAGTAGAATTGCTCAAATAGAAGCTAGTTGGTTTAAGGTTTAACACTCATCAAACCTAATAATTTAATTACTTAATTCATCTAATTCAATTCCTGCTCTTTCCAGAAGATCAAGTCCATCGGTTATGCGATATTTACGCGAATACACAACTCTGCTAATACCGGCTTGAATTATCAACTTTGCACATTCAATGCAAGGGGAATCAGTAATATATAGAGTTGCTCCCTGGCTACTATTATGTGATTTGGCAACCTTAGTTATTGCATTGGCTTCTGCATGAAGCACATATGCTTTGGTGTCACCATTTTCATCTTCGCAAATATTTTCAAATCCAACAGGGGTTCCATTGTACCCATCAGAAATAATCATTCTATCCTTAACAATTAATGCACCAACTTTTCGTCGGTGACAATATGAGTTTTCGGCCCAGACGTAAGCCATTTTAATATAACTGCTATCGAATTTTTTATCCTTCATTTGGTTCTTCTCGTTTCAAACCGCAATAATACAGATTTTATTCAATCTCAAATCCATATGATTTCCCTTTATTAATTGCAGGGACACCTGTTTTCATCCACAAAGGCTCGGGAGCACCCTTTAAATAAAAATCAAAAAATTGCTGCATCCTTACCGTAAGATCTTTACAATCGGCTCTACGTTTCAAATTATGCGGCGCTCCATTATAAACCAACATCCATACTGGTTTATTAAGTCTGCGTAATGCATTAAACAACTCAATTCCCTGATACCAGGGAACTGCTCCATCCTCATCATTATGCATAATAAGTAGAGGGGTTTCAACCCTATCTGCTGAAAACAATGGTGAGTTTAGCATATATAGTGGGAGCTTATCCCATAAATTTCCACCAATTCTACTTTGAGTATGCTCGTACTGGAAAGCCCTGCTCATTCCACTACCCCATCTTATTCCTCCATAGGCGCTGGTCATATTACTTACCGGTGCTCCTGCCATTGCGGCTTTGTACATTTTAGTTTGGGTTACCAGATATGCAACCTGATATCCTCCCCAACTCTGACCTTGAATTCCAAGTCTGCTTCGATCAATATAGCTATAATCATCACATATTTTTTGAGTACCGCTTACAATGCAATCGAAAGCACTTGGCCCTGGATAACCATCAGTATAAACAATATCAGGAATAAAAATCACATAATCATTGCTAACGTAATAACTAAAATTAATGACTGATCTAATTGGTTTTGGAGGATAATATGAATGTAACTGGTCACTATATCTTTCATAAAAATATACCAGCATAGGATACTTTTTGTCAGGATTCATATTTTCGGGAGTATATAATAACCCCTGTAAACTATCTCCGTTAAAACTTACCCAGTCAACAAGTTTAACATTCCCCCAACGATAATCAACCTGTTGTGGATTTGCATTGGTAATTTTTACGATATCATTAAAATTAACGTTGCTTGTGTATAAATCAGGAAAAACATTAAATGATTGTTTATTCCAAATTAATTGTTCTGCATTTTTTGCTTTATGAGGGTTTGAAAAATTAAAACTTTCCATAACCAGTTTTTTGGGGAAACCCTTATCTTTAATATTAATAGAATAGTACCCATCATCTTTGTTTAACTTGTTAAATGCTGATAACAATATGTTTTCAGGCAAATACTGGAGTTCTTTATCCAGCTTAACATACCTGAATCTAATTTTATTCTTTCTCCCAATACCTTTTGTAATAACTACTGGTATTTGTTTCCCGCTGGGATCAAATTGCCAAAGATCATAACTATCATATACAACTGGATATCCTTCTTTAGTCCATCCGACAAAGCCATATGGGTAGGCTTCGTTAGGTATATCATTAATTTCGTTATAAAAGTTTACACCCAAATCGGATGTAAGATTAATTGAATTACCACCTTTAATATTGTATGAGTTCCAAGAACTATCAGCTATATTATACCATAGTATATAATCCTGATTGGGAGATAAAACCACACTTGAAGCAACCTTAGTTAGCACAAGAGTTTTATGGCCGGTTTCCCGGTTAACTATATAAATATCCTGATAACGACTGGCTTCCCATGATGTCATACGTTGATATGGATTATGATCAAAACCTAAGCTATATTTTTCTTCAGCCTTGGGATTAACACTAACCGATTTAATTTTTTCGTCTGCTAGCTGAATTACTCTATCTTTTTTAGGAAAATATACCGCAGTATAAGATCTTTTCTGTTCCTGCTCCAACTGCTTTAGTTGTTGTGGTTGTAGTTGCACATCCTTCCAATTCCAGATATCTACACTTACTTTTTCATCTTCGGTAAGAGTATCTTTTAAGGCAGGGACAGGCTTTGGGACAGTTCCAAAATACAATTCTGATCCAGATTTGTTGAAATAAATTTTCCCGTTTTCACTAACCGACCAATTGCTTACAAGATTTGAAAAACTATCACCAGAAGCAAACTTTAGTTTATTTTTGGGTACATCATAATAATACAACCCGAATGCTTTTTCCTTAATTGTATCAGTAGAAAAAGTAAATACAAATTGGTTACCCTGCTCATCAATTTCAATATTTTCAGAATACCCGGGTTCATTCATTATTAATGAATATTTCTTATTGTTCGTATTATAGTAAGCAATCTGAATGGAGTCGATGCTATCTCCCATAACTCTTACAAAAGAACATAAGTTGCCATTTTTTGAAATAGCGTATTTAGTTACATTTTCAAATGAAACCGAATCGCCGGTAATGGGGTTTAGAATAACTAATAATTCGCCTTTCTCTTTTTTCTTATCCTTTTTATTCGACTTCTTTTTAGGCACTAGTGTATCAGAAACTGTAGTGTCATTTTTTGCCGGTTTCATTTTTAAAGTAAATGCCAGCCAATCAGATTTATTTTCCGGAATCTTCAAGCTCAATAGGTTTGCATACTTCCTGATTTCACCCGTTGATACAATTAGTACTCCAAGCGAATCGATGGGTAATTTATCTTTTTTAACTTTTTTTAGCTTAGCTGAACGTATAGTATCAAATTGTGGTTTGATATTAAAAAATAATATATTTGAATTAGATGACAAAACGGGCTTGTAACCTCGCTCTACGTAACTGAAGTTCTGATTTTGTACTTCATACAAAAACAAATTACCATCGCCTTCCTGTGGGTTAATTTCATATGTTACCCATTTCCCATCATTTGAAATAGAAGCATCGGATATGGACTTCCAGCCATCGTAAACAGAGTGATTTAAGGGCATTTTATCTTGAGCATCAAGCCTTGCAAAAAAAGATAATAGTATAACTACAAATAGAATTCGAGCAATATTCATGTTAAAGTTTTTTGAGTATTAATGCCACAAATTTATCTTTTTTGCTCGTTGTACATATACTTTTTTAATCTACTTATGGATTTTAACAATTATGATATACAATAAAGTTACGGAGAGGGTAATATTTCTGCAAACGTTATAATTAGCTCTACATCCACAATCACAAAGAAAATTCTGATATATAAGGTTAAGTTTAAGTTAATCTTTATTAAAAAAGTTTATTAATTTCTAAAGTGGAATACTTTTGCAAAAAGTAATTGAGCATCTAAATTGGTAAGTATTAATACAGATGATTAACTGTTAATTAAGTAATAGATACTTGATTTTTACTAGCAATGAAAATTTCAATGTTCAATTATTCGGAAAAAACCTGTAACTTTAAACTTTCTAAAATTCAAATTTAAAGTATAGTTATCATAGTTTATAACAACACAATCAATAAGATAAATAGATGAGTTATATAGATTTTAACAAAACCCAACTTATTAATTTAAAATACTCACTACATCGCGAGTTACTACGCACAAATCGTGCAGGAAGCTATGCCAGTACTACAATTATTACAACTAACACACGAAAATATCATGGGTTATTAGTTGCTCCTCAACCAAATATCGACGACAACAACCATGTACTACTTTCAGAAATTGATGAAACTATCATAGCTAACAATTTTGAATTTCATGTTGGGATGCGCATGTATCCCGGTGGTGTTTACGAACCTAAAGGTCATAAATATTTAAAGGAATTTGTTTCTGACCCAAATCCAAGGCTGATCTACCGAATGGGTGGAATTGTATTTGTGAAGGAATACATATTTGCAGCAAACGAGGATCGAATGTTCATCAAATACACTCTCGAAAAAGCATCACAAAAGGTAACATTCCGACTTAAACCATTTCTGGCATTCAGAAACGTACATGAACTCTCGAAGGCTAATGATAATGTAAACAAAGAGTTTAACGGTGAAAAAAACGGAGTTAGCTGGCAACTATACAATGGGTACTCAAGACTGTACATGCAATTTTCGAAAAAACCCGAATATGTTCATACACCCAATTGGTATTATGATATTGAATACATCAGAGAACGAAAACGGGGTTATGATAGCACTGAAGATTTATTTGTCCCTGGTTATTTTGATGTTAAACTTAAAGCAGGTGAATCAGTTATTATATCAGTAAGTTTAGAAGAAAAAAATCCATCAACACTTAAACGACAATGGACTTCAGAAGTAAAAAAGCGTACACCAAGAGATAATTTCGAGAACTGTCTTCTTAACTCAGCAGAAGAGTTTATTATTCGCAATAAAGGTAGAGCTGAGGTCGTTGCTGGATACCCATGGTTTGGGCGTTGGGGTCGAGATACATTTATTGCACTTCCCGGGCTAACATTAACACGAAACGATGTTAAGGCCTTTAAAGATGTAACAAATACCATGTTGGGCGAATTGAAAAATGGCTTGTTTCCAAATGTTGGGAGTGGAGAAAAAGCTTCATACAACTCCGTTGATACTTCGTTATGGTTTATATGGGCATTGCAACAACTACATTTATACGGCGATAAAGACACCAACATATGGAAAGAGTATGGAGATCAGCTTAAACATGTTCTTGATAGTTTTAAAAATGGAACACTCTTTAATATTAAAATGCACGACAATGGTCTGATATGGGCCGGAGAACCTGGCAAAGCTCTTACATGGATGGATGCAATTGTTGACGGAAATCCTGTAACACCACGAATTGGTTATGCTGTTGATATAAATGCGCTTTGGTATAACGGAGTTAGTTTTTGCCTCGAATTAGCCAAAAAGTCAGGCGACAATTCCTTTATTGATAGCTGGGAAAAATGGCCTGAAATTATCAAATCATCATTCAACAATACTTTCTGGGATAAGAAAAAGGGCTACTTAGCAGATTATGTAAACGGTGACTATAAAGATTGGTCGGTGCGACCAAATATGATTTTTGCCGCATCTCTGCCATATAGTCCACTAAAAGAAGATCAATCATTTAGCATAATAAATGTTGTTAAACGTGAATTACTTACTAGTAGAGGACTAAGAACTCTTGCTCCAAAAAATTCTGATTACAAAGGCATTTACATGGGCGACCAGAAAAATCGTGATAAGGCTTACCATCAGGGAACTGCATGGCCATGGCTCTTGGGAGCTTATGCAGAAGCTTATCTTAAAGTATTTGGGAAGTCGGGTGTGGATGCAATTATGGATATCTATTCTAATTTTGAAGAAGAGATGTATGATAATGGAATAGGTACTATTTCAGAAGTTTATGATGGTGACCCACCACATAAAGCTGGTGGCGCAATATCACAAGCATGGAGTGTTGCCGAATTATTAAGAATTAAATCAATGATAGATAATGCTGGTAATTAATATGATAAACCACACTATTAATTTGAAATTATTACTATGCGAATATTAATGTTTGGGTGGGAATTTCCACCACATATAACCGGAGGTTTGGGAACTGCTTGTTTTGGTCTTACAAAAGGTCTTGCCAAGCATGATGTTGATGTAATTTTTGTGGTTCCAAAAGCATATGGCGATGAAAGCCAAGAAGCTGTAAGATTAGTTAACGCCAGTGATGTTCCTTTCGATTTTAAAGATGAAAATTACAATGAATATTGGGATAGGATAAAATATCTTGAGATTGGCTCAAACATTGTTCCATATGTTGGTCCTGAAGAATTCACAACATTACTCGAGAAGCAGCAAAAAACAGGTGAAGAATACACAAGTAAAGTATTTTCAAGAGATTATAAATTTTCCGGTAAATATGGTGCAAATCTAATGGAAGAAATTTCCAGATATGCTCTTGTGGCTTCTGCTCTGGCTCTTAAAGAGGATTACGACATAATACATGCCCACGATTGGTTAACCTATCCTGCCGGAGTAGCTGCCAAAGAATCATCAGGCAAACCTCTGGTTGTTCACATGCATGCCACCGAATTCGATCGCACTGGAGAAAATGTAAACACTATTGTTTACGCTATCGAAAAAGAAGGGATGGAAAAGGCCGACAGGGTAATTACTGTAAGTAATTTAACACGAAGAACAGTTATAGAAAAATATGGTATCGATCCTGGCAAAGTGATTACGGTGCACAATGCTGTTGATCAGGAAATGTTTTCTGAACTTGAAGAAGTAAAACGACATTTAAATGAAAAAATAGTAACCTTTCTTGGGCGAATAACTTTCCAGAAAGGTCCTGAATATTTTATTGAAGCAGCAAATAAGATACTTAAAAAAGATAAAAATGTGAGGTTCGTTATGGCAGGTTCGGGCGATATGCTTAATAAAATGATCAAGCGTGTTGCCAAATTACGAATTGCAGATAAATTTCATTTTACTGGATTTTTAAAGGGTGCTGAAATTGACCGGATGTTTGCCTTGAGCGATGTTTTTGTTATGCCATCGGTGAGTGAACCATTTGGAATTGTGCCATTGGAAGCTATGCGGTCGAGCGTTCCAGTTGTAATTTCCAAACAATCAGGAGTTGCTGAAATTCTGGAGCATGCACTTAAAGTAGATTTTTGGGATGTGGATGCAATGGCTGATTCAATTTATGGATTATGCCATTACGAAGCAATTTCGAAGATGTTTAAAAAATATGGCAAAAAAGAAGTGGAGAACCTTAAATGGGAAGACGCATCTTTAAAGATTAAAAATGTTTATACGCCCCTAATGCCATCAAATAAAGTATAATTATCAACTAATAACGCACACAATACTATTATAATATGAGATCAATATGTTTTTATTTCCAGGTACATCAACCTTATAGATTAAGGGAATATCGTTTTTTTGATATAGGTGATAAACATAACTACCTTGATGACTACACAAATCAAATGATAATGAGAAGAGTGGCTGAAAAAAGTTATCTTCCTATGAATCAATTATTATTAGATCTTATCAAAGTTAATGGATCGGATTTCAAAGTAAGCTTTTCAATTTCAGGTACGGCGATGGATCAATTTGAAGCGTTTCATCCTGATGTAATTAAGAGTTTTAGAAAACTTGCTGATACCGGTAATGTTGAATTTTTAGCTGAAACATATGCTCACTCATTGGCATCATTAAAAAGTAAAAATGAATTTATCAAACAGGTGAAAATGCATTCCGATAAAACCGAGGAACTATTTGGAGTTAAGCCTGTAACTTTTAGAAATACAGAGTTAATATACTCCGATGATATTGGTTCGATGGTAAGCGAAATGGGTTATGATCTTATGTTAACCGAAGGAGCAAAACACATACTTGGATGGAGAAGTTCTAACTTTATGTACAATAGTGTTTCAAATCCCGAATTAAGGCTACTGCTGAAGAATTATCGATTGAGTGATGATATTGCATTTAGATTTTCAGAACAAAGCTGGAAAGAATGGCCTTTAACTACCGATAAATTTGTTAATTGGTTAGGCAACACCGATCCTAAAGAAAAAGTAATAAACTTATTTATGGATTATGAAACTTTTGGTGAACATCAATGGGAAGAAACCGGAATTTTCAATTTTATGAAAGAATTGCCAGGCTTAGTTCTTTCAAAAACTAATTTCAATTTTGCTACTCCAAAAGAACTAGGTGAAAGGCTAAAACCTGTAAGTGCGATTCATGTTCCTACTCCAATTTCATGGGCAGATGAAGAACGTGATTTAACTGCATGGCTGGGCAATGACCTTCAAGATGAGGCATTTGACAAGCTTTACCAACTTGAATCTCAAATCAAAAATATAAGTGATCCTAAAATATTGAAGGATTGGTTATACTTACAAACAAGCGACCATTTTTATTATATGTGCACCAAGTGGTTTTCCGATGGTGATGTTCACAGTTATTTTAATCCCTATGGAACACCATATGATGCCTTTATAAACTACATGAATGTACTTTCTGATTTTACAATTCGGGTTAAAAATAACGTTGGCTCATCAAATGATTTTTCAGGATTTAGAGAAGCCGTTACAAATATTGCTGAAAAGGTTGAAAATATAGCCAGAAAAACTGCCAAAACAACATCTGCGAAAGCAAAAACAGCATACGCAAAAGGCAAGAGTGTTAAATTTGAAGACATTAAAGATATGTCGGATTCAGCAGTCAAAAAGCTTGTAAAAGAAATTAAGATAGAAGAACTTACAATAGCTTTGAAGGACGCTGAGAAGGAATTAGTTGATAAAATTATTCCCAATCTTAGCACGCAAGCAAAAAAGAAATACAGCGAATTGGAGAAAGATCTGAAAAAAGTAAAAAAATCAGATATCAAAAAGTTTAAAAAGGATATTGAAGACCGGATCAAAAAACTTTGGGGATAGAGTAATAAAAGATTATCGTTGTTGTCGGTTTAGTATTAATAACTAAACTGATAATAATACAAAGCTAATAGGATAGAGAGATTATTCACTATCGTTCCAAAAGACAAAAGGGAAGTTTTACAAAAGGCTCTATTTAATATACTTCGTATTGATATAATTCGGATTAATATACTTTGGGTCGATACGATAATTATCATACTTAGTAAGATCGTTGCCTCTTATTACACTTGCAAGTTCCTGAACATAGGCTTCTTTCCTTTCAGAATAATTGATTAAGTATTTGACAAGGATATACGGATTTTTGGTTTTAAGCCGTTCTTTTCTGAAATCAGTATATGGGCCTGTGGCAAGAGTTTTGTAATATCCTTCTATTGCCTTCTCAAGATTCTTGAATTTTTTTAAGTATACTTTTGTTCCCGATCTTGTAGATGAAGCCTGAATTCTATCTTCATTGGAGTTAAACGACCAAAGACCAAATGGGTTATTTGCCTCAAGGAAGAATCGAGATGTGCCCCAGGCACTTTCAATGGCGGCTTGTGCAAGAACAATACTAACAGGGGAAGTATGTAATCTTCTCTTTAAAAGTTCAATACTATTTACTTTATAAGTCTTCTTCAGGTTTTTTATAAATGTAAGATCTTCTGGTGTAGGATTATCCTTAAGGGCAATTTCATCAACTTTAGCCAACAAAAACGACAGCTCCTTTCTAGCCACCAAAATTGCCGGTAACATCATATCAAAAAATTTCTGTTTCTTTTTGGCAACAGGAAGATTTTTCAAGGATACCGAACTGGTATATACATATGGAATAACCAGAGAATCATTAATTGTAACAATATCCGTATAGGATTTAATAGGTTTTTCAATGGTCTTAATATAATCACCATCATCACACCCTCCTGTAACGAATAAGAAAGTAAATAAAAAAACTGCTAATACCAACACTCCTTTTCTTCGATTTAACATAAATAGCTTTTAATTGAATATCAAATATACAAAAAAAATCCGACAAGTCTTTTTTCTAACAAAATCATTAATTTCATACATTTGTACCTTCTCATTTTTCAAAATGAAAAACAAATGAAAGTATTTTCAGGTTTACTCCTCAATATGGGGGGTTGGAAAATTGACAATGAAATTTCAAATGAAATAAAAAAGGCAGTAATTATAGTTGCCCCGCACACAAGTCTCTGGGATACAGTGATAGGCAAACTTGGATTTTGGCATATGGGTGTCGACTCAAAAATTCTCGTTAAGCAAGAAGCATTTTTCTGGCCCTTTGGCATTTTGCTGAAATTTATTGGTGGTATTCCGGTAAACAGAAAAAAGTCGGGAAGGTTAACTGATACTGTTACAACAATGTTTAACGAACATGATTCATTATTCATAACAATTACACCAGAAGGTACTCGTAGTATGGTAGCAGATTGGAAACTTGGTTTTTATTATATAGCAATGTCAGCAAATGTGCCAATAATACTTGGAGTTCTTGATTATAAAAATAAAATCGGAGGGATGAAAAAACTTTACTATCCAACTGGTGATGTGAAAAAAGATTTGGTAGAAATAAAATCATTCTACAAAGAAGTAGTTGGAAAACATCCCCATAGATCGAAGATATTTGATTAGAAAAAACAACCTAGTAACTAACCTATGAAGAGTTTTAAAATAAGTATAAGAAGAAGTGCGTTTTTCATTCTAATAGTTACGGCTGCTTTTTCTATTTTCTCCATAAGTGCTCTTTGGGTTTATACTGAAATAAAGAAATCAAAGGATAACCTAAATACCATACAGGCTACTTATGAAGCAGAACAACAAGGGTTAATAAAAAGTGAAGTAAAAAGAATAGTTGAATTAATTGATTTCAGTAGAATAAATAATAAAAACAAATCAACCGAAGAACTAAAAAATGAGGTTTTAAATTACGTCAGCTCTATCCGTTTGCAACATGGCGGATACATTTTTATAAATACTTACACCGGTAAAGCTCTTGTTTTTGATGGAGTAAAAATTATTGGAGAAAAGGATGTTTCAAATATGATTGATCCTGATGGGCAGAGAATATTTGACATCGAACTGGAATCCATAAAAAAGACTGATGGTGACTTTTTTTGGTATCGATTTAAAAGATTGGATTCGTTCAGCCCTGTTCCAAAAGTTTCGTATGTATATGGATATGATGACTGGGGATGGATCATTGGAGCCGGTGTATATCTGGATGATATAAGTGCCGTAGTTCAAAACAAAAAAAATCAATATCAAGCTATTCTGTTCAAGAAAATATTATACATAGTTCTTCTTTTTATGGTTTTATTGCTGGCTCTTTTAGCTGTCTCCTTCTACCTTTCCGGATATATCCGAAAAGAATTTGCAGTATTTACTACATTTTTTCACAAAAGCCCTAAGGAAAACTCAATTATTGAACACGAAAAGCTTCATATTGAAGAGTTTAAAGGATTGGCACATTCTGCTAACATTATGATTAAACAACGACGTGTTGCAGAAAAACTTCTTAAGAAAGAACGCGATAAAGCACATAAATATTTAAATGTTGCAGGAGTTATTATTCTTGCCTTAGACGCTAAAGGTATTGTTACATTAATTAATAAGAAAGGATGCGAAACATTAGGTTATAATGAAGAAGAAATCCTTGGTAAAAACTGGTTTAATTATTTTATTCCTCTATCAGAAAAACAAAATCTATACAATAGTTTTTACAATATAATGAATGGCAATAATAAGATAGATTTTACAAATGGTGAGAATAAAATTATATCGGCAGATGGCCATGAGAGACTGATATCATGGAAAAATACAATACTTCATGACGATAATGGAACGATAATTGGAAGCTTAAGTTCAGGTTTAGATATAACCGAAAGCAAACAGGTTGAAGCCTCCTTTTTTGAAAGTGAACAAAAGTATAGGCTGCTTTTCGAAAAAACAAGTGACCCTGTATTAATTATTGGAAAAGATAATACATTCATAAATTGTAACGATGCAGCATTAAAAATTCTTGGATTAGATGATAAAACCGAAATTATCGGAACCCATCCTCGTGAAATATCACCTGAAGCACAATCCGACGGAATGTTGTCGGAGGTTAAAGCACGCGAGATGATTGCTAATGCACGTAAACATGGATTCACAAGATTTGAGTGGCTGCACCAGAATAAAAATAATGAGCCGTTTTATGTTGATGTATCGCTAACTGCGATACCCATATCCGGTATAGAATATCTGTATGTTGTATGGAGAAATATTACAGAAAAGAAAAAACAAGATGAAGAATTAGTACTAGCAAAAGAAAAAGCCGAACAAAGCGATAATATTAAAACTTCTTTCCTGCATAATATGCAACATGAAATTAGAACACCCTTAAACGCAATGATGGGTTTCACCCAATTACTAAAACTAAGTGATCTTAGCAAATCTGAGAGAGATGATTTCCATGATACAATTATTAAATCAGGATACCAACTCAGCAAAATTATTGACAAAATAATTGATTTTTCGCGACTTCAGTCATGGTTCATACTTATTACTAACAAAACAGCAGAGTTAAAAAAATTAATTTCAGATATTTTTATCAATTACAATCCCACATTCCAGAATACATCAATAAACTTTACAGTAAATAGTTATAACAGCCTCTATAATTCAATTGTAAAGTTAGATGTTGATAAAGTAATAGAAATTATTGATCATCTACTTGATAATGCTATTAAATTCACTGAAACAGGATCAGTTGAACTTGCCTATCATATTCAAGACCAATATATTATTTTTGAAATTACTGATACAGGTGTTGGGATTGAGGAAAGACATTTTAAATCAATTTTTGGGAGGTTCAATCGTTTTGCACATAAGAATTCAGAAAAGCTTTATAGCGGCAATGGTTTAGGGTTAAGTATTTCTAAAGCAGTTCTGGGATATTTAGGTGGCACCATTTGGGTTGAATCGCAAGTGGGAAAGGGTTCTAAATTCTCATTTTCTGTTCCATATAAGCCCATAGAAATTGATCCAATAAAAGTTAAAAATTCATTGGAGGATATTACTATCACAATTGTTACAAATAAAAAACCCATGTTTGATAGTATTTCGAAAATAATTGCTGATTTTGGAGCAAAAGCCAAACACCTAAAAAGTGGGATAGAAGCAATTGAATTATGCCAGAATAATTACGAAACAAAACTAATGATAATAGATATTGACCTGGTGGGAATGACTGGAATTACAACCACAAAAGCCATTAAAGCATTTAACAAGACACTGCCAATAGTTGCATACATTGGTAATGACAACACTAAGCTAACCAAGGAAGATGCACTTCTTGCAGGTTGCTCTGATTATATAACTGAATCTATGACTGAAAAGAATATTCTGTCTACACTCTATATATTCCTTGTAAAAGATATTGGCAATATATAGTTTTAGAGACTAAAAATACAGCCAATGGAATACAAAATTATTTTCTCTATTGTATTCCAATGTGGGAATTGGAATTTTTACAAAACTAAATGCTTTAAAAACAAATCTTAGTAAAGAAGAATTAGTATTTATTCTGGTCCAATCCACATCCAGAGAAAAATAGTATTGTCGCGTACGATTGTGATATGGTAATGGATTGCCATCCCATTCATGTGGGTTCGAATATGTGCCAAACATTCCGGTAGCTCCATAACCAAATGATACATTTATCCATGGTGGAAATTTTGATTCATTTTTAAAAAATGAATTTATATTAGCTGATAACCAGTATGTTTGGCCATTATAGTCCTTTAGTACTCGTTGTAAACCGGTTTCTCCGAGTAAATCAGGACGATACCTGGCAAATTCAGTAGGATGGTAGGAGAACTTGAATCTAATACGTTGCTCTTTCCATAATAATTGCTGACCTGTAAAAAAAGCGGCACCAGCAGTATTTGCTAATAAATCACCTGTAGATGCACCCCAATCAGCCGAAAAGGCATCTAAAATTTCAATAACAGTCATGGCCGACCAACCTGTTATACCGCCAAAAATGGCAGACCTGTTATTATCGACACCAGCTGAACGCAGAAACCAAAATGCATAATTGCTTATAATATAGGCCGTATTCGCATGCCCAACCTTATCCACCTGAAGCCAACCTTTATTATCATTATACCAATGAAATTTTGTTAGTTCGTTATCCTTATACCAGCCAAAATACAATACTCCAAGTGTGGCAACATACAGTCCGGAAGCAGTGTAAACAACAGTGTTTAAACGTTTTTTGTTAATTGTATCGGGGTATACTTCGTGCGTTTGACTAACTAGCGATTGAGTGTACAGTAAAATAATAATAATTAATACCAGTGAAGCATACCTGTTAAACATACCCATGACTACGAAGTATATTTTTTAAGAATTCCGTAAATAATGTCTGTTTTTTCCTTTAGCAATTTTTCGTTTTTGGCCTCTGCTAAAAAACGCAGATATGGTTCAGTATTTGATGGTCGGATATTAAACCACCAATCCTCAAACTCCAATCGAAAACCATCAAAATCAAAAAATTTAAAATCGTCATTTTGATCTTTAAAGAAGTTAAGAACAGTATCCATTGCTTCTTGCTTATTCTCAATAACAAAGTTAACCTCGCCAGTATTTGCATATGTGGATATCTCGCTGATAACGTTAGAAAACGTTTTCCCCTGATGGTTAAAATCCTTTACTATATTCAATACTAATTCTGCTGCCATAAACGCACAATCAGAATAATAAAAATCGCGGAAATAGTAATGACCTGCCAACTCGCCTCCATAAATGCCATCAACATCCTTAAGTTTAGTAGCTCCAAATGCCCTTCCTACTTTCCATATATCAATTTCAACTCCAAAACGTACTAAATATTCACCAACAGCTTTTGATGTTCTTATATCATGAACAACCTTACCCTTTTCACTCCTTTCTTCAAAAAAATAATGACCCAGTAAAGCAATTATTAAATCTGGAGAAATAAATTTTCCATTTTCATCAATAAACATTACACGATCAGCATCTCCATCAAAAATAACTCCAACATCGCAACTATTATCGGTTACACATTTTTTTATTTGATTTTGATTTTCAGGGTTAAGTGGATTTGGTTCGTGACCGGGGAATTTGCCATTCATCTGTTCATTCAAATACAATGGTTCATCGCCAAATATCTCCCTTGCAAAAATGGATGACATTCCATTTGAACAATCGACAGCTATTTTAAGGGTAGAATAATCCTTCTTATAATTTTGTAAAAACCGTAAGTAATCATCCTTAAAATCAAATTCCGCAACTTTGCCTTTCATTCTTATGGTGGGCGTTCTATCACTTTCTACCAACCGCTCTAAAATATTTAATCCATTATCATAACCAATTGGGAGTACATCCTTTCCCGAAAATTTAAGCCCGTTATACCCACTCGAATTATGTGAGGCAGTTATCATTATCGAAAATTCGAAATCATATTTCCCCGTTCCCCAATAAACCATTGGGGTTGTTGTTAAACCGGCATCATAAATATCTGCCCCTGCATCAGTAATTCCATTGGCCAAAGCATTAAAAAATTCATTTGATGATAATCGAATATCCCTGCCAATTAATACTTTTTTTACATCAAAAACCTCAGGAATAAAATATCCAATTCTATATGCAATATCGGCATTGAGTTCTGTTCCCCATAACCCACGGATATCGTATGCCTTAAATGCCTTCATCATTTATAAATCCTCATTTTATCAAGTGCTGCCTGATATTTCTTAGCGTTACGATTATGCTGAGAATTTGTTTTGGCAAAAACATGGTATCCCGATAAATCATCTTTTGCACAAAAATATAGATACCCTTCATTTTTATTATTCAACACTGCGTCGATTGACGATATTGAGGGAATACATATTGGCCCTGGTGGTAAACCTCCGTACTTGTATGTGTTGTAGGGTGAATCAAAATCTAAATGCACGTTTAATACGCGCTTAATACTATAGTCATTAAGAGCAAATATTAAAGTTGGATCGGCTTGCAAACGCCACCCTTTTTCGAGACGATTGATATAAACACCTGCTAACATAGGTTTTTCATCAACTTTGTTTGTCTCTTTTTCAACTATCGAGGCGAGAGTAATTACTTCAGGAATTGTCATCCCCAAATCAGTAGCTTTACTTGTTCTACTAACATTCCAAAAGCTTAGATATTCCTCATACATTCTTTTCGTAAAACCTTTAGCAGATGTATTCCAGTAAAATTCATAGGTATCAGGAATAAAAATGGTAGATACTGTACTTTGAGTTAAACCCATACCACTTAAAGTTTCCGGATTATAAAATTCTTTAACAAGAGACACAGAATCGGCTTCAATTTGTTTACTTACCTTGGCCGCAAGTTGATATATATCTCTGACATTATTAAAGATTACTTTTACAGGTACTTGATTTCCTGAGCGTAACAAAGCTACTAACTCATCATTATTCATGTTATTACTTAGGATATAACGTCCTGATTTTATAAGGTTAGGATAATTCTTTTTCTCAGCCCACCAAATAAAATTGTTGCGATGTACTATTAATCCTTTTTCAAAAAGTACTTTTTTTACATCTTCAAAACTTGAGCCGGTAGATATAAATACCGAAACACTTTTGCCATCAGGTGTCCATACATTGGGTTTGTATATTACCTGATACAACAAATATCCTCCCACAGAAACTACGATAGCTATTACTGCAATAACCCATATCAAGTATTTCCAGTAGGAATTTTTCTTTTTTCTGCCAACACCATAATGTGAATGATAATAAGCCATGGTTGTGATTTATTAATATTAATACCTTTACTTCAATGATTTCAAATCTATTAACTGATACATGTACTCATCTGCCCACTTGTTACCAACCAGATTCCACTCTTTTTTAATACCAACTCGATTAAAACCTCTACTCTCGAATAGTTTGATGCTGGTATTATTATCAACACCAATATTACAATATAATTGATGAATACCTATATGACTAAACAAAAAGCTAATAAGTATATCTAAGGCAATTCCGGCATACCCTTTATTTTGATCTTTTTCAATTATCATTACCCCAATCCCGGCTCTACGGTTATGGGCATCAAAATCAAAAACATCAATTACTCCAACCTTTACATGATTACTACTTTCTATATTCTCAATAATAAAACGAAGTTGCATGGCTGAGTAAATATCTTTATCTGCAAGCAATACATATTGCTCAATATCAAACCTGGAAAATGGATTGTGAGTATTACTAACATTCCATAAACTAGTGTCGTTTTCCATTTTTAACAGGAAATCAATATCTTCAGGTTCCGGTGGTCTCAGACTTATTTTTCCCTTTGCAAGCATGTACTAGGATTTTCGAAAAAACGCATAAAATTAACTAATTATTCAAATCATTTATCTCAATTAACGATCATTACCATAGGTATACTGATATTTTTAAGAATTGTTCGATTTAATTTGCATTAACTAACACGAGTATCATTCGTGTTAATATAAAAATTAATTCTCCTAACTAACGATCGTAATATTCAAGAAAATGATAATTTATACTAAGTCTAAATTGAGAGTTAGTGAATAACTTACAGCATATTAACGTAGTATCCTAATGCTAATTAAAAAATAATAAGTATGTTTGGCCTCACTTGTCGCAACTAAACATATTATATGTTTGTCAAGTATTGTAATACCATAACACTAATATTTATTAAGATTGATTTCATAGCTTTTTTAATCAGCACTTAAACTTTATCAATTAATTTTCTATACATGAAAAACCTAGTTACATATTATCTAAAAATCTCCGTTACAATTATTATGGTTTTTAGTTTAACCATTGTGATTGCACAAAACAGTAAAATTTCCTATGATAACAATTGGGGAAAACAAGGAATAAGCGTTAAAAAGCAAAGCCAAAATGGTATTACCATTAATTCATCAATTGAGTCATATTATAGAGCTCCAATTATAATTGATAATAATACACTACAAACAATAACTACCGAAGGAGTATATCTTCAAAACGATGCCGGAGCACCTAACCTCCCAGCATTCAGTAATTACATTGCAATTCCTAAAGGAGCAAGTGTAACTGCAAAAGTTGTTAGGAAACAAATGGAGATCATAAATAATATAGCCATTTCTCCGGCACCGATTATTCCAAAAGATGATGATAACACTCCTTTGATTTATATCAAAAACCCTAAGATTTTTACAAATAATGCAAACTACCCAGAAAATATTGTTCAGGTTTCTGAGCCAATGAAAATTAGAGGAATGGATGTTGTAATAGTAGGAGTTAGTCCGTTCCAATATAATCCGGTTACACAACAATTAATCATTAATCGTGACATTGAAATTGAAATAACTTTTGAGGGTGGAACCGGTAAATTTGGTGATGACAGACTACGAAATCGTTGGTGGGATCCAATTATTAAAGATGCAGTACTTAATAGTGAGTCAATATCAACTCCAAATCAAAATCAACGGAGTGGAAGAGAGACAGGCTACGAATATTTAATCATTGTGCCAGAAGATGCCACATATATTGCATGGGCCGATTCGATTAGAAACTTCCGTGTTAATCAAGGGATTTCAACAAATGTACTTACAACTACAGATGTTGGTGGCAATACAATTTCGGCCATCGAGAGTTATATTAACAACGCATATAATACCTGGGATATCCCCCCTGCTGCAGTTCTTTTAATGGCAGATTATGGAGATGTAGGTAATACAATAATATCACCTATTTATAATAGCTATTGTGCATCCGACAATATTTTTGCAGATGTTGATGGCGACCATATGCCAGATGTTATATTCGCCCGAATGACAGCCCAAACAGAAGAACATCTTGAAACTTTTGTAACAAAGGTGCTTAATTACGAACGTACACCTCCTGTTGATCCTGATTTTTATAATCACCCAATAACTGCACTTGGTTGGCAAACAGAAAGATGGTTCCAGATTTGTTCAGAAACCGTTGGTGGTTACTTTAGTACAATTCATGGTAAAGAACCTGTAAGAATTAATGCTGTTTATGGAGGTAATCCAGATGTAGACCCTTGGTCGAGTGCTCAAAACACGAATACAATTATGCAGTATTTTGGTCCTGACGGACTGGGTTATATCCCGGCAACACCTACCGAACTTGGTGGTTGGGCTGATGGAACATCTGCCGATGTTAACAATGCTTTAAACAACGGTGCTTTTATCCTACAACATCGCGATCACGGAAATAGCACAGGATGGGGAGAACCATCATATACCAGCAGTTCTATTAATGGGCTTACTAATACTGACCTATCATTTATCTTCTCAATCAACTGTTTAACTGGTAAATTTAATAATACCGCTGAATGTTTCGCTGAAAAATTTCACAGATATAAATACGATGGCGAAAATTCAGGAGCCTTAGGTTTAATTGCAGCTTCTGAAGTATCATATTCATTTGTAAACGATACATATGTTTGGGGTATGTATGATAATATGTGGCCCGATTTCCTGCCTGATTATGGAGCAAATCCAGAACCAAGAGGTATTCTGCCCGCCTTCGGAAATGCTGCCGGGAAATATTTCTTGCAGCAATCATCATGGCCATATAATACTAATAACAAAGAAGTTACTTACAATCTATTTCATCATCATGGAGATGCTTTTTCGGTCATTTATTCCGAAGTACCACAATATCTAACGGTAACTCATGAACAAGGTATTGTTGCCGGTGAAATTAGCTTTACTGTTACTGCTGATGAAGGTTCTTTTATCGCACTAAGCGTAAACAATGAACTAATAGGAACTGCTGAAGGTACAGGTTCACCTGTAGTAATTGAAATAACGGCTCAATTTCCACCCAACAAATTACTTGTAACGGTCACAAAACAAAACTATTACCGATACGAGTCACTAGTTGATATTATTCCTCCGGATGGCCCATATGTAATATATAATGATGTTGCCATCAACAATACCACTGGAATGATGACAACTGGAGAATCCACCCTGGCAGATTTAACAGTTAAAAACATTGGTGTTGAAATTGGTGAAAATATACAAGTAACTATAAGTTCAACTGATCAATACATTGAATTTACAGATAATACAGAAAATTATGGCAGTATTGAAGCTGGTGCAACCTCAACAATTACTGAGGGTTATGTCTGGAATGTGGCCAACGATATTCCTGACCTGTATTTGGTGGGATTTGATATTGAATCAACCGATGGAAATGATATTTGGTTATCAAAAATGAACATAATCGCTCATGCACCAAAGCTAAGTATAGGAAGTATGACTTTTAATGATGATCAATTTGGTAATGGTGACGGACAATTAGATCCAGGTGAAACATTAGATGTTACTATTAAAGTTTATAACGAAGGTTCTGTGATAGCGCCACTTACTATCGGAAACTTCATAAGCCTAAATCCATTTATTGAAGTAGTAAACTCGCAATATACAATAGGTAATATCCAATCGGGAGATATGTTAAATGCACTATTTACAATAACAGTTGCGGATGAAACACCAATTGGCTCGCTGGTTGATTTTGAACTTGAAGCAGTATCAGGTGAATATAACGCTGAAAAAATCTTTTCCAATAAAGTAGGTTTAATTGTTGAAGATTGGGAAACAGGTGACATGACAAAATATCCATGGCAAACTGGTGGAAGCAGCGTATGGGAGATATCAACAAGCAATCCATATGAAGGTACATATTGCAATAAATCAAGCGATTTAAGTGATCAACAGTCAACATGGATGTCGATAATCTACGAATCAGCAATTGATGATAGTATTTCTTTTTATGTTATGGTTAGTTCCGAAGATCAATATGATTTCTTCAGATTCTATATCGATGGTATGCCTAAACTTACATTATCAGGTGAGGAATCATGGCAACGTGTATCATTTCCCATTTCAGCTGGTACTCACTTATACAAATGGCAATATAGTAAAGATGTTAATCAAAGTGCTGGTGAAGATTGTGCAAGAGTAGACTATATCATACTTCCTGCACCTCCGATAACATCTGCATTTGCAGGGTTAGATACAGAGTTTTGTGATATGGATGAGATGCAATGCGAAGGCACTGCCACATATTGCGAATCGGTATTATGGACAACCTCGGGAAGTGGAACTTTTTCTGATCCTGAAATATTCACACCACTATACATGCCAAGCGATGATGATATGCTAGAAGGATCTGTTGAGCTTACCTTTACAGGTTTTGGTCCTGAAGAAACAGTTGAAGACAAAGTAGTTTTCAGCTTCGCCTTATCACCAAATATAGAAGTTGGCGAAAACAGTATTATTTGTAGTAATGAATCTTTTCTGCTTGCAGACGCTAATGCGGTAAATTATACTTCCCTAACATGGACTACCCTTGGTGATGGTACTTTTGATAATGAAAATGCAATTAATCCAGTGTATACACCGGGAATAACTGATATTGAGAATGGTGTTACATCACTAATATTAACTGCCATGGGTTCAGAAGCATGTGGAGAAATAGTTGATCAGTTAGAGTTAACTATCAAAACAGCACCGGTTGCAAATGCAGGTATTGATGCTGATATTTGTCCGATGCTCACATACACTATTGAAGACGCATCAGCCTTGAATTTTGAACAAATATTATGGACGACCAATGGTGACGGTTCATTTGATGATCACACAACTGCTCAACCAACTTATACTCCAGGGAGTATTGATATTGCTACGAAAGAAGTTATTTTAACAATGACAACATCCAATGGATTATTCTGCCCTGAATCGGTGGATGATATGATGCTAACTTTGTTGTGTACAGATGTAACCGAACTGGATGGGCATGGAATATTATCACTGTATCCAAACCCCAATGATGGTAGTTTCAACCTTAAAATTGAAAATGTTGTAAGTGAAATTGCTAGTATTAAAATCTATAATTCAGTAGGTGAAGTGGTTTATGTAAAATCAAATATCCAAATGAACAATGCTTTCAATATGATATTTAGTTTAGAAACAGTACCAGGAATCTACACATTAAAAGTTGAAGCAAGTAATACACACCTTGCCAAAAAATTTATTATAAAATAATCTATCCACGGTCTAATAAAAGACAAAAAATACAGACCAAACTAATTAATCCCGTTAAGGTTTTTTCTTTGCTAAATAAAGAAATCTCACTTAGCGGGTTTTTTTCTACTTTTGCACTTCAAATTTTTTCCCTTAAGATGATAGAGCAATTACTATTAGATACATTACTAAAAGCGGTACAAGATCTTTATAAACAGGATATACCGGTTAAACTAGCACAAGTACAAAAAACAAGACCTGAGTTCGAAGGTGATTATACAATTGTTGTATTTCCATTATTAAGGTCTTCAAAAAAAGGACCTGAGCAAACCGCTGAAGAAATTGGGTCTTTTATGGTTACAAATCTTAAGGAAGTAACTAGTTACAACATAATAAAGGGATTCTTAAATCTCTCAATTGCAAATGATTATTGGGAGAATTTCTTTAATGAGAATTCAAATAAAATTGATTTCGGCAAACATTCTCACAACAATAATGCACCAATCGTTGTAGAGTACTCATCGCCAAATACAAATAAACCTCTTCACTTAGGCCATATTAGAAATAATTTGCTCGGTTGGTCGGTTGCCCAGATTCTTAAAAACGGAGGTCAGCAAGTTGTAAAAGTTAATTTAGTTAACGACAGAGGCATTCATATCTGTAAATCAATGCTCGCCTGGAAAAAATGGGGAGACAATATAACACCTGAGTCATCCAATAATAAAGGCGATAGTTTGGTTGGTGATTATTATGTGCTTTTTGATAAAAAGAATAAGGAAGAAATATCAGCTCTTATTGCTGATGGGATGGATAAAGATGAGGCAGCAAAATCTACTGTACTTCTATCAGAAGCGAAAACAATGCTTAAGGAATGGGAGGATGGCAAAGAAGATGTTAGAGAACTTTGGAGCACCATGAATAGTTGGGTATATAGTGGGTTTGACACAACATACGCACGTATGGGAATCGATTTTGATAAGATTTACTATGAATCAGAAACCTATTTACTTGGAAAAAAACTGGTAGATGAAGGATTAAAACTGGAAGTTTTTTTTAGCAAAGAAGATGGTTCAGTTTGGTGTGATTTATCAGAGGATGGCCTTGATGAAAAACTGCTTTTGAGAGCAGATGGGACTTCTGTTTATATGACTCAGGATTTAGGTACAGCCCAATTAAGATATGACGATTATCATCCATCAAAATTGATTTATGTTGTTGGTAATGAACAGAACTATCATTTTGATGTGCTTAAATTAATCCTGAAAAAACTTGGTAAAAATTGGGCTCAACATATCAGCCACCTAAATTATGGCATGGTTGAGTTACCACATGGCAAAATGAAATCAAGAGAGGGTAATGTTGTTGACGCTGATGACTTGATGGATGAAATGTATGAAACGGCCAGGAAAACTTCTGAAGAGTTAGGCAAATTTGATGACCTAAGTGAAGCTGAAGCAGACAAACTTTATAATATGTTGAGTTTAGGTGCTTTAAAATACTTTATACTAAAGGTTGATCCCAAAAAAACAATGACATTCAATCCTGTTGAATCAATTGATTTTAACGGAAATACAGGGCCATTTATACAATATACTCATGCACGAATCAGGTCGATAATCAGGAAATCCAAAGAGGCTAATATGCTGCAAGAAGTAATAGTTATTAGTAATTATAACTTTGAGGAAAAAGAACTAGCAATAATAAAATTACTTCATGATTTTCCAGTAGTAACTAATCAATCCGCTACCATGCTTAGTCCTGCTTTAATTGCGAACTATACATATGAATTAGCTAAAGAGTACAATCAATTTTATCATGAAGTAGTAATTTTGAAAGAATCGGATATTAATAAAAGAAATTTCCGAATTGCTTTATCTGAATTTACCGGCAACACCATTAAGTCGGCAATGGCACTACTAGGAATACAAGTTCCTGAAAGGATGTAGTTAATTCTACTCAATCAAATACCAATTATCCAATTACTAATTATCCAATTACAAAAAACACAAACCAATGTCGCGCAGAAATAGACCACTACCAAACTACGAAAAAGTTGAAATAACCGATGCAGCTGCCGAAGGCAAATGTATTGCAAGAATAGATGAAAAAGTAATTTTTGTTCCATTTGCAGCACCCGGAGATGTTGTTGACATTCAAGTTGTAAAGAAAAAGAGATCTTATCTGGAAGGTAGAATTACAAACTTCCATACATATTCCAAACAACGAAGAGAGCCTCAATGCTCGCACTTTGGATTATGTGGTGGGTGTAAATGGCAACACATAAGTTATGATAACCAGCTAATTAACAAGCAAAAACAGGTTAAAGATAATTTTGAACGAATTGGAAAAGTTCAGGTTGGTGAATTTTTACCAATTATTGGAGCCGACAATGAATACTATTATAGAAATAAGCTGGAGTATACCTTTTCGGATAGAAGATGGTTAACCACACTTGATACTCCAAAAGAAGAAGGAGGTCCTCAGGAAACTAACGGACTTGGATTTCACTTACCAGGCATGTTCGATAAAATACTCGATATTGAACATTGCTACCTTCAAAAAGAACCATCAAACGACATTAGATTAGCAATAAAAGCTTTTGCCATTGAACAGGAATTGGAATTTTTTAATGCTAGAAATCATGAAGGATTCCTAAGGAATTTGTTAATTAGGACTTCTACTATTGGTGAACTAATGGTTATTGTGGTATTTAGATATGATGACCTTGATGTTAAGGAATTACTTAAAAAGATAGAAGATAAATTCCCGGAAATCACATCATTAATGTATGTGATAAATGAAAAGCAAAATGATACAATTTGGGATCTGGAGGTTAAGTTGTTCAAAGGCAAACCATTCCTGCTTGAAGTGATGAAATCACCAGTCGGTAATCCTGATTTGAATTTTAAGATAGGTCCTATTTCATTTTATCAAACTAATCCTGAGCAAGCTTTCAAACTCTATAATACTGCTTTTGAGTTCGCTGATTTTAAAGGTGATGAACTTGTTTATGATCTATATACTGGAACAGGTACGATAGCAGATTTCATAGCACGATCTGTTAAAAAAGTAATTGGGATCGAATCGGTTGAGCAGGCTATTGAGGATGCAAAAGAAAATACTGCATTAAATAATATTACCAATGTTGAGTTTTTTGCCGGAGATATGGTTAAAATTCTAAATCCAGAATTCTTATCAATTAATGGGAAACCTGATGTTGTAATTACTGATCCTCCTCGAGCCGGGATGCATGAAAAGGTTGTGAAGCAAATCCTACTTGCTGAACCTCAAAAAATAGTATATATTAGTTGTAACCCGGCAACACAGTCAAGAGATATTTCAATTCTATCGGAAAAATATGATGTTGTAAAATCACAACCGGTAGATATGTTTCCACAGACTCATCACGTTGAAAATGTTGCACTTCTTATTAAACGATAACAACAATTACGTTAAACATTAAAATCAACCAGTTGAGATGCCAGGGAGTCAATGCTAATTGAAAGTGCAGGAACTATAATATTTGCCTGTTCATAATAACTTCTCCGTTCACTGAGCTTACATTGAATAAATAATAATAATTCGTTCTCATTCAAATTCTTAACCAATGGACGTTTTTGTTTTGAGGCTAGTAGGCGATTTAAAATAGACTTCTCATCCATCTCAAGATAAACACTAATTCCATTGCTATTTATTTTACCCATGGAGTCCTTATAACAAGGCATTCCACCACCAGTTGATACAACGCAATTACTATATGCAAATGTAGATTCCAATACTTCATGCTCAAGTTTTCTGAATAGTTCTTCACCATATTTATTAAAGAAGGTTTCAATCCCTAATTTAAATTGATTTTCAAAAACCTTATCAGTATCAATATAATTATACCCAAGCTTTAAGGCTAGTTTTTTGCCGGCCGTGCTTTTGCCAACACCCATAAACCCTATTAAATAAATATTGCTCATAAAAATCATCACCATATCTGTCCGGATATGAGACAGTTTCCAATATCGGGATCACAAGATATATATCTAAAATTTTACCCTCCTGTTAATCAGTATATTAATTTTTTATATTAATTTTGGTATAGTATTTGAAACCACACTACAAACTTAATACAAATCCTTTATGAAAAAAACTAACTTAATAATTATATGTCTATTGGCCTTCGCTTTTGTTTATCAAGGATGTCAAAAAAATGATACTCCTCCAGATCAGGGTAAAACAATGGATGACATGATTGCACCTGATGGATTCACATTTGAAACCACTCATGATGTAGCCATGACAATAAACATGCCTAATAGTGTTGATTTTTCAAATCTAAGAAGTAGATTCGATGTATATACAGAAAACCCAAACAATGATGGTAAACTAATCACATCGGGGAGTTTTGACGAAAACGGCAGATTTACCGGCACACTAAGATTACCAATAATATTAAAAGAAATAACTGTTGTAACATTTGCGGGGACAGTGGTTATACCGGTTCCTGAAAGCTCATTTAAGGAAGATGGTGTTATAATTAATTTTGGTGATGATTATGGATATTTACCACCCGATACTGTGGAACCCAGTAAAAAAGCGGAACAAGAAATTTATTACAATGTAACTGGTACTAGGGATATTACATCCACAAACCTAATTGGTAACGGCGACTTCGAAACAAATGATTTTGGTTCAGTATATTATTGGTCAACTTCACATCCTGCTGATTCGCGATGGTATTTTACAACATATAGAAATTCGATGGAACAATATAATGATGGTGGAAATTTCGTTGTTAGAACACCGCTTACACAATCAGGCAATAACTATGTAGGGGGAACAACGCAAATGATAAGTGCTTCTGCTGGAGATGTTATAACAATCTCCGCTGATATTAAATCTACTGGCAATACCAATAGATTATATAGTTGGTTATATCTTATACCTGTTAACTCATCAGGAAATGCTCTTGCGTATTATAATGTACAATATTTTAAGCCATCTAATAGTTGGACAAATAAAACCCTTGTTGCAACAATGCCATCTGGGACTGTGCAGGTAAATGTACTTCTTTGGGCTAATGACTACACTGCTAATGCTTCGGTATATTTTGATAATGTGGTTGTTACAGGCCCGGTAACTGATAGTGATGGTGATGGTGTTGACGATGAATTGGATGATTATCCAAATGATGCTACTCGTGCTTTTAATGTTTTCTATCCCAATGAAACAGACTTTGGCACTTTTGCATTTGAAGATTTATGGCCAGGAAGAGGAGATTATGATTTTAATGATTTGATTCTCGATTATCAATTCAAATCCGTATTAAACTCCACAAATGGCTTGGTTGAATTTTTTACAGATTACTCAGTAAGAGCAATCGGGGCAACGTTAATTAATGGTTTTGCTCTTTCAATTCCTGGTGACCCAACAAACGTTAGTGCAGTTACAGGCACTTCAATAACACAGAGTTATTTAAATTTAAATGCCAATGGAACCGAACAAAATCAGCCAAATACGGTAATATTCTTATTCGATAATGCCTTTAATAGGATTGGCTCATCAGGATCATCATTTATTAATACAGTGCAAGCCAATGAATATGTAGTCCCTGTTAGCTATCAATTACACGTTAGTTATACCAACCCGGTAACAAATGCTGGTGCAGCACCATATAATCCTTTTATTGTTGTTGATGAAATCTGCGGGCAAGAAGTACATTTAGCAGGAGAAGTTCCAACATCACTTGTGGATCAAGCACTATTTGGAAAATGGGCAGATGATTCAAATCCGGCTACAGGCAAATATTATCAAACAGCAAATAACTTACCATGGGCAATCGACCTACCGGTTAAATTTGATTATCCGGTTGAACAGGTTCAGATAATTAATGCATATAATTATTTTCAGGCATGGGGAGAATCTGGAGGTAGTACTTATCAGGATTGGTACGGTAATGCTTCGGGTAGTAGAAATAATGATAATATTTATTCACCACCACAAAAATAAAGTAAGTTTATAAGTGTTTAATTGAGTTGCAAGCCTGTTTCTGACCGAAACAGGCTTTGTTTTATTGAGAATATGACAAAAGTGTTTTATGGATAAGCTGTACCTGAGGAGTTAAAAATCTTTTTTCATCATTAATAATAACGAAATGCGAAAGATTGCATTTTTCCTCATCACTCAGCTGATTTTTAACTCTTTTCCTAACATCTATCTCTGGGATATTATCTCTGTCCATAACACGCTGTATCCTAATATTAACTGGAGCTGATACATTAATTATAAAATCAAACTTTTCCTGTAGTTTGTTTTCAAATATTATGGCTGACTCATGAATTGTATAGCGATCATTTTTATTTAAAATACACCATTCTATATACTTTTTTAAAACCAGTGGATGAATAATACTGTTAATCCTTTCCAATGCTATTTTATCATTAAAAATAATGGTTGCGAGTTTTCTTTTATCAATTTCACCTGATGGTGTGAGGATTATATTTGTAAAAGCTGCAGTTAACAACTGGATTACATTTTTATCATTATACAAATTACGTGCTTCAACATCAGCATTAAACACCTTAATCCCAAATACGTTAAATATTTGAGCAACAGTAGATTTTCCACTACCTATGTTACCGGTTAGGGCAACTCTTAACATAACTTGTTTTTACTTAATTATTAAAAACTCTACCTCTGAGGGTACGATCCTGATGTTTCTAACGAAGTCAGGTTGTTTGGATATTTTTAAAGGAAGTTTATGGGCATGAAGAACATCCATATTATCAACAACAGGAAATATGTTGAATTGATAAGGTCGAACTTCATTGAAATCCTTTTGAGCTACCCGATAATAAATTGTGACCTGTGATGGAAATGTTTTAATATTATATTTCATATTACTCAGATTTATTGGGACAAGTAACTCAGATTCTGTAAACTTCTCTACCTCAAAATATAATAACACTTGATCATTCTCGAAAGTTAGTAACTTTGAGTTTGGGTTCTTGAGCTCGATAATAGCAACCTGATCGGAGGCTATTTTCTCAAGCATTAACTTCTTTGTATTAATATAGTTTAATGTATCCAACACACTTTGTGGACCAAAAACCTTTACAACCTTTGGATCTGTTCTAACTTCGCTATACAAATCATATTGGTTTGCATAATTGACAGTATAGTCAGGTATAATTGGCAGGATTTTTTCACCTGTCTTTTCCATTTCAAAGGCCAACACTGCCCTGGACAATTGAATATCTTTTTCATCTACACCTATTAATTCTGCAAGTGCAGTGGTTAATTCCTGAGTATAAATAGCGTAGTTTATTCCACCTCGATGATCAATAGCATAGTTTCCCAAATTTATATCAAGGATTTCCATATCATTAAACAAGTTCATCTTCAATATCTCGAACCCACTGGCGGTAAGGCTTAGATCTAATGTGGAATCAATCACTCTTGTAAGTCGTAGAGCTGGTGGAGTATTATTATATTCTATTTTAAACGTGTAATTTACAGAATAAATGTCGGATAGCTTTATAAGTAGCCAAAACAAAGTTGCTATTAAAATACAGATAAAAAAAATTAAGCGATCACTCCTGATACCAAGAAATGATTTATATTTCTTATGCTTATTATTAGAATTATATGTAGCAGGCGAACTATCCATAAAAATGGAATATCATATTATGTAGTTGGAAAGGTTCGTAGTGAAACTTTCCTATTATAAATATTCAGGAAGAAATTTCCAGCTAAAATTATATGCTGTAATCACAACTATTATTTCTTTTGTCCCACTTCTGTAGTATCCATAACTACAGCACTTTTCTCAATGTTTAGTTTAATATTATTGCCGCAATCTAACACAATTATTGTTTCTTTTATTTCAGCAATTTTACCATGTACACCTCCTAGTGTAACAACCTTATCACCCTTTTTTAATTCTTCTCTAAACTTCTTTTGCTCTTTGTTTTTCTTTGTTTGAGGTCGAATAAAGAAAAAGTAAAAAACAATAAGTATAAGAAATAGGGGTAACATCGACATCCATCCACCTTCTGATGACTCATCTGCTTGTAATAGTATAAATAACATTTCCATTTTATATATATTTGATTATTATTAATTTCTTTCTGGCAGTATAACCTTAGTTTTAATTCTTAAGGTTGTTGTATTTGGTTCAGTATTAGCAAGTATAGTTATGCTCTTATTTTGGAATCCTTTTCTACCCTTGCTATCGAATGTAACTTCAACAATCCCCTCTTCACCCGGTGAAACCGGTTCATGTGGATATTTACCAGCAGTACAACCACAACTAGTACTAACCTTTGTAATAACGAGATCGGAGCCACCGGTGTTAACGAATTTAAAACCATAAACTACTCTTTCTCCCTGAATCATATCACCAAAATCATGTACAGTTTCATTAAAATACATTTTTGGGACAGTTCCTTTATCACCAATTTTCATGGCTGACTTTGTATTCTTAACTATATCGGTTGATATACTTTTATCACTATTATTATCACATGATTGAAAAATCATAAGTATAACAATGGATATTATAAAAGTTAATTTCTTCATCTTTCTTTATCTTATAATCGTAACCGATCCTTTAAAAACATCATTGGTTTTTTCACCTTCACATTCAAGCACATAATAATAAACTCCATCAGGTAGGTTATCTCCACCCCAGGTGTTATCATAGTTTTCAGCATCAAATACGGTACGGCCTCCACGGTTAAAAACCACTAATCTGGATCTTTTATAGAATCTACTTAATGCGTCTTCAATAATCTGCTCATTTTTATTCTCGGTATCGTTTGTAATTACAAACTTATCATTAGTATTGTCACCATTTGGTGTAAATACATTTGGAATAAGAAGTTTAATTGGTTTAACAACAACATCATGCGAAAATGTAGTATCACATCCCGTTGAAGCGGAAACAACTGTAAGAAGCACAAAATACTCGCCAACTGACCCATACATATAAGTTGGCTCCGGCAAATCACTTGTATTATTATAATCAGGATCTGGTATAGTGTCGCTAAACCACCATGATGGAGGTTTTAAAGCTATGCTGTCTTCTGATAAATTTATGTAGGAATAAGTTATGTACGGGTTTTGGAGAAAAGCAGTATCCGGTTCTGCAAAAATTTCAACTTCAGGATTATCATATGCTTCCGTTCTATAGGATTCTGTTTTAGGACAACCATAATTATCCTTAACTGTTATTGAATAAAACTGATGCGCTTTTAAACCAATCGCAACTGCCGAATCACCCGGATCAACTTGTAACGGAAATACATCCCAAAAATAATGATATTCATCTGTTTCTAATTCACCTGTAGCAATGGCTCTAACTTTTGCTGAATTACCGTTGTCTTTATCGCCATTGGTGCATGTTAATTGTTTTTGATCGAATTCGATAAAAATTTGTGGGCGAACACTAACGCTGAATAAATCGCTTATACATGTATCGGGTGTTATGGTATCAATAACAACAACTCTAAACACTGTAGAATCAACTATAGATATACCTAGTATTGATTCGTTACCTACATCAATAAAAATATCACCCACTTTCTCTTGCCAGATGAATGTTTGGTTAAGCTCTTCAAAAACACTGAGTTCGAAATAAATATCTGGGCAAACCGGCATAGGTGTATCGATAGATATATCACATATCATCTGAGCCATAGTGTTAAACATAGGTGCTATAGTAGCTATAAGCAACAAAGTCATTAATCTGGCTATTTTACCAGTTTTTCTTTTCATTGTTTAAACCCTTTGATGATAATTTTTATGAATGGCAAAATTAAAAATAAAACAGTAACCCATGCTAAAATAATCCATCATTAAGCATCACAAGGGTGCAATTTTCAATAACTTCAATTCCATTTTTATTTGCAAGCACAGCAAATTCATGATTTTCTGTGCCCGGATTAAAAATAATTCGTGATGGATTTAAGCTCAATAAATAGTTATAATAATCAGGCTGATGCAATGGTCCAATATACATTGTAACCGTATGAACATCTTCAAATTTTGGTTTATTAATACTAATATTTACACTTTCAACACTCGATTTTCTTAATCCAATTGATTCAACAGAATGCCCGTAAGAAAGTAATTTTCTAATTGCCTTGTTCGAATATCTAGCAGGCTTAGGACTACCTCCAATAACGAGTGTTTTTTTATTTATCATATTAACTCTAGTTTCAACTCTATTTTATAAATGCCAGCTGACAAAAATACTCCTTAATAAACGTATCGAATTGGTTTTTATTTTTATCTTTAAAGGTTAAACATATATTACCTAATAATCTTATGAAATCATAATGACACAATATCATCATAACATACTAATTATCAAGTCATTTTGTCAGGTTGGGTAAGGTTAATATGACAAATATTCCTGTTTTCTTTTAATTCCTGATGATGGTAAGTAATTTGATATTACATCGATAAAAATAAAAATCATAATACATGAACTTAAATCAATTCACAATAAAATCACAAGAAGCCATTCAGAAGGCTCAGGATATTGCATCTATCAATGAAAATCAAGCGATTGAAAGCATTCATTTACTAAAAGCAATTATAGAAGTAGATGAAAATGTTACCCCTTTTTTGCTTAAGAAGCTAAACGTAAACTATGAAGTTTTTTCAAAAGCCGTTAATCGAGTTATCGAATCGCTACCTAAAGTAAGAGGTGGTGAAGGCTACTTTTCGAACGAAGCTCGCGATGTACTACAAAAAGCGAGAAACTACCTCAAAGAATTTAATGATGATTATATATCTATTGAACATTTACTAATCGCGATATTAGACGTAAAGAGCACTGCATCAAACTTGCTTAAGGACAATGCAATAACAAAGAAAGATCTTATTGAAGCCATTAAACAATTAAGGAATGGTGCCACCGCAACAAATCAAAGTGCCGAAGATCAATATAATGCCCTAAACAGATATGCACGTAATTTGAACGACCTTGCAGGCTCAGGTAAACTCGATCCCGTAATCGGTCGTGATGATGAAATAAGACGCGTACTTCAAATACTTTCCAGAAGGACCAAGAATAATCCAATTTTAATCGGAGAACCCGGTGTTGGTAAAACGGCAATAGCTGAAGGTCTTGCTCACAGAATTGTAAATGGTGATGTTCCCGAAAATCTAAAATCGAACCTCATCTACTCGTTGGACATGGGATCATTAATTGCCGGGGCAAAATACAAAGGTGAATTTGAGGAACGACTAAAAGCTGTTATTAAAGAGGTTCTTTCTGCTAATGGCGAGATAATTCTATTTATCGACGAAATACATACTTTAGTAGGTGCTGGAAAAGGTGAAGGAGCAATGGATGCTGCCAATATCCTAAAACCCGCACTTGCTCGTGGTGAACTTAAAGCCATTGGTGCGACAACACTTAAGGAGTATCAGAAATTCTTTGAAAAGGACAAAGCTCTTGAGAGGAGGTTTCAGCAGGTAATGATTGATGAACCCGATACAATGTCAGCAATAGCAATACTTCGCGGACTAAAGGAGCGTTACGAAACGCATCATAAAGTTAGGATTAAAGATGAAGCTATTATTTCGGCAGTGGAATTATCACAAAGATATATCACCGACAGGTTTTTGCCCGATAAAGCTATCGATCTTATTGATGAAGCTGCTTCAAAACTTAAGTTGGAAATAAATTCTATACCCGAAGATCTTGAAATAGTTGAGCGCAAAATTCGTCAGTTAGAGATTGAGAGGGAAGCTATAAAGCGTGAAAAAGATAAACTCAAGATGGAGGCAATAAAAGAAAACCTTGCCAATCTTAACGAGGAAAGAACGAGTTTAAAGGCGGCCTGGCAGGCTGAAAAAGACTTAGTTGATAAAATTCAACAAAAAAAACAAGAACAAGAGGATTATAAACTAAAAGCCGAACAAGCCGAACGTGATGGGAATTTCGGCAAAGTTGCGGAAATACGTTACGGTAAATTACAGGATGTTCAAGCTGATATTGAAGCTTATAAAGCACAACTTGGCGAATTACAAGGCGATAGCCCAATGATTAATGAAGAAGTTGGTGCTGAAGATATTGCTGATGTAGTTTCGAAATGGACAGGAATACCGGTTAACAGGATGCTACAAAGTGAGCGGGAGAAGCTTCTTAGTTTAGAAACTGAATTACACGAGAGAGTTGTTGGTCAGGATGAAGCAATTGCAGCTATTTCTGATGCCATTCGAAGAAGTCGTGCCGGATTACAAGATGAAAAACGTCCCATCGGATCATTCATTTTTATCGGGACAACCGGAGTAGGAAAAACAGAACTTGCTAAGGCTCTTGCTGATTTACTATTCAATAACGAAAATGCTATGGTGCGAATTGATATGTCTGAGTATCAAGAACGCCATTCGGTATCCCGACTAATTGGTGCACCTCCTGGATATGTTGGTTATGACGAAAGTGGCCAGTTAACGGAAGCTGTTAGACGCAAACCATATTCGGTAGTGTTGCTTGATGAAATTGAAAAAGCACATCCCGATGTTTTTAACATATTACTTCAAGTACTTGACGACGGTAGATTAACCGACAATAAAGGACGGGTTGTTGATTTCAAAAACACAATAATTATAATGACGTCAAATATTGGCTCACATATAATTCAGGAAAATCTTTCAGGGCTGACCGAAGAAAACCAGGAAGCCAAAATTGAGAAAACCCAAGTTGAAGTTATGGAGCTATTAAAGAAAACCATACGTCCTGAGTTTCTGAACCGAATTGATGAAATTATAATGTTTAAACCGTTAACACGAAGTGAAACCAATGACATTGTAAAGCTTCAATTTAATGGGGTAAAAAAGATGTTGGAAAAGAATAACATCGAAATTAATATCACTGAAGAGGCAGTAGACAAGATTGCAAACATTGGTTATGATCCATTATTTGGAGCCCGTCCATTAAAACGAGTAATCCAACGCGAGATTCTTAATCAATTATCTAAGATGATTCTCTCTGG
>CALDOI010000010.1 GCA_937912115.1 uncultured Bacteroidota bacterium
GTTGTGGGCGACATTGGTGCATTTGGTAAATAATTGTATACTGATTGAGGCCCCAGATAGGTATATAAGTTATATCTCAAGCCACCTAATAAAGTTATTAATGGAGATATTTTCCATTCATCACTAATGAAAATTGCTGATTCGAGAGCCTTTTCGCTTCCAAAATTGATGGGTACAACGCCTGATTGATCATTCAGCGGTAAATGTGAGCCCCTGTCAAGCATATAAAGTATCCCGGAAACACCTGTATTAATAGTATGCTTTTCGAACGGTTGCAAATTCAAATCAACATTAAACTGATTATGCCTTAGCCTATAGTTTTGCTTATAAGCTGCAAATGATAATTCCGAATTCTCCTCTTCAAACTCATAATCAGAATATACAAAGGATATATTAAGGTCGTGTTTATTCTTAAATCCATGAAGCCAATTTACCGAGGCTCCCTGATTTTTAAATTGATATGCGGTACTATTGGCCAGTTTTATTCTGTCTTCGCTAAAATAACCAAAAAGTTTGATCTTATTACTTTCGTTAAGATTGGCGTCGAAACCCAGTACAGCATCCCCGAAATATGCTTTTGAGTCGCGTATCTCAGGATCCTTTACCATTTTAAGTACCCAATCAGAATATGTAGATCGTATTCCGGCAATGTAGCTAATCTTATTTTTTACTATTGGTCCTTCGGCCATAAGTCGTGCCGTAATCGGACTAATTCCACCCCGGGCCGAAAATTTTTCCATACTCCCCGTTTTAGTACTTATATCGAAAATAGAACTTAGGCGGCCACCAAATTTCGCAGGTATACTTCCTTTGTAAAGAGTAAAATTATCGATAATATCAGGGTTAAATGCTGAAAAGAAACCAAATAGATGAGAAGTATTGTACACCGGAGCATTCTCAACATAAAACAAGTTTTGGTCGGCTGGGCTACCACGAACATTAAAACCTGATGCTCCTTCGCCAACACTGGTTACTCCGGGCAGGAGAAGTGCAATCTTTATTACATCCTTTTCGCCCAATATCACAGGAATTTCATTTATTGTTTTGGCAGATAATTTATCAAAACCCATTTGAGTACTGCGAACATTATGCTCCTGTGCCGATCTAATCTCAACTTCCTGTAGGACATACAAGTTTTGATCGAGGGTTAGATTTAGCTCACCTGACGACTGTAGATCGATTTTAACATTCCGCTCAATACTTTCCAGACTATTAAATACAAGAGTGTATTTGCCAGGTAACAAATTTAACTGATAGTAACCATTTTCATCAGTGGCTGTACCTGTTTCAAGTTCATCAACATAAATAGTCCCACCTATAATTGGTCCACTATTACCGCTACCGACTACATAACCTGACAGCATACTTTTTCGCTTTTGCGGATTTAGCTTTCTACTTCCAATTATCATGGTTTTTGCAACATATACTGAACTTGTAGCTAAGTTTCCATCGCGAACCTTCTGCTCACGACTCTGCTGATTTAAATCAGAGATTTTTAATTGTTTGGTAAAAAAGCCAAT
>CALDOI010000011.1 GCA_937912115.1 uncultured Bacteroidota bacterium
TATTTCACACTCAGGGAACTGTTATATTGATTCCAATATATATAATAACCTCATAATATGAACGATAAATATTTACATTAACTTTGGCAAGAAATATGTAAATATTAACTTTTACAATAAAAACTACTCAATGAAAAAGTTATCTGGCATAAGTTTAAGTATCCTTGGGTTACTAATGCTTTCAATAATATCATGTAATCGCTCTGATGAACCCACACCAACATCTGGCAGTGCCTTAAATAATATTAATGTGCCTGATGGCTTTACATTTAATACAACAGAAGATATTCAAGTACAACTTCAAATAGTTGGCGATGGAAGTGCCAAATTTGAAAGAGCTAAATTTTTCATTTTTTTGGGTGATCCAGATGTTTCGGGTGTACAAATTGCATCAGGTGGAGTAAATGACAATGGCATCTATCAAACAATTATATCAATACCTGAAATACTTGATAGCCTATATATATCTTCAAATATAACAGGAATGAGTTTAGGTATGGTTGCAATTGAAGGCAACACAATTAATCATCAGTTCAACTTCAGTAGCAAAGCTTTACTTCCTACAGGTTCAAGAAGTTTCGACTTTACTGATATAATAAGCGATTTTGAAAATGGATTGGATGATTGGGCCCCATATCGTGATGTATCTATATTCACATCTAGTGAATCAAACACACCATTATCAGCAGGACCAATGGGCTCAACTGATAGTTTTATTTGGGGATTTGACACTAAAGGAGGAATACGCTCATTTTTAGCCCCAGCAAAATTTACCGGGGATATGTATGGACAATATATCGCATATCATTATTATTTAGGGAACACAGTTGCGGCAAGACCCGTTCAAAATAATATCGCAGATATTCGTATTACTGACGGCACTAATGTCTTGGCAATTGATCTCAGCAGTACTTTTCAACATGAAGTTAATGCCGGATGGCAAACAATTTATTGTAAACTTGATGAAACGGAAACCTCCGGAAGTGGCTGGCGTATTGGTAGTATGTCGACCTGGACAACTGGAAGTGGAAGTAGTACTACTCCGGGAACGTATGCATCCACAACTCAAATAATACAAATACTTCAAAATGTTACAGGAATTTTAATTGCGCCTGAATATCAGAACGGCTACTATTCATCAAATGGACCAGAATTTATTTGCTTGGGTAAAGTTGGAGTGGTTGCTGATGTAACTACTTTCCCAATTATTCAGCAAGGCCAAACTATGGATGATAATGACGAAGATGGGGTTCCAAACTCAACAGATGATTACCCAGATGATGCAAACAAGGCATATAATAATTATAGCCCTGGCGAAGGCGTATACGCCACTCTTGCTTATGAAGATTTATGGCCTCAAAAAGGAGATTATGATTTTAATGATTTAGTTATTGATTATAACTACAATGTAATTACAAATGCCAGTAATAAAGTTGTAGATGTGGTGGGTGACTTTATAGTGAAAGCATCGGGTGCAGGATTTTTAAATGGGTTTGCTGTTGAATTACCCGTTAGTCCTTCAACTATTTCATCAATTACCGGACAAGTTCTTTCAGGATCTACATTCACTTTGGCTAGTAATGGAACCGAAGCAGGACAAACCAACGCAGTAATTCCTCTTTTTGATGATGCTCATACTTTATTCAATACTACTGGGTTTATAAATACTGTTACTTCACACACCTATTACAATCCTGTATCCATTAATTTACAGATTTCATTTAATGGAAGCTTTGAGATATCAGCCTTAGGAACTGCTCCTTACAACCCATTTATTGTGGCAAACCAATTAAGGGGCTTCGAAGTTCATTTAGCAGGAATGCAAAACACTGACTTAGCAGATTTAAATTTGTTTGGAACGGGTGATGATGATAGCAACCCGAGTCAATCAAAGTATTACCAAACCATAAATAATCTTCCATGGGCAATTCATCTGCCAGTAAATTTTGATTATCCAACTGAATCAAATTCAATTGAAACAGCTTATCTTAAATTTGTTGAGTGGTCTGAATCAGGTGGTAGTCAATCTCCAAATTGGTATTTGGACGAAGCAGGATATAGAAATAGTAATTATATTTATCCTACTCCTGATTAAATCAATGTGTTTTAAAATATTTAGCTGATTAATTGATGGTTTTTAACATTTATCAAATCAGAAAAAATATAGATGCCATCCCAATAGTTCCCAGAACGAATCCCAAATAAACTTGAAACGGGCTATGAGCATTTAACCTTAATCGAGCTGCCGCAATAATACCAATT
>CALDOI010000012.1 GCA_937912115.1 uncultured Bacteroidota bacterium
GGTAACATCCAGATAAGAAGTTTGTCGTAAAGTAACTCTGGATTGATTGGCTTCGTGATAATATCAACTATTCCAACTTCAGTGCATTTGTCTTTTACCGACCCCAGAGCATCTGCTGTAACAGCAATTATGGGGATTTGTATACCTCGATCTCTTATTTGAGCAGAAGCATTAAAACCATCCAATACAGGCATATGCAAATCCATCAATATTAAATCGTATTTTCTTTCGAGTACATTTTTTAACACCTCAACACCATTTTCTACCATATCTACTTCAATACCTATTTTATTAACAAGTTCATAGATAACCTGGCGATTTAACTCATTGTCTTCGGCAAGTAGTATGTGTTTTCCTGCTAAAGCATTACTTAATTCATCTAATCGTGATTTATTTTTGTCTTTTGCTTTAACAGTGTAGCTATCCATGCCAAATACCGATAATATTTTTTGAATTAAAACAGATGATATAATCGGTTTGGTAATATAACCATCAACTCCGGTAATATTATGTTCAAAGCTGGTTTTGCTTGATAATGAATCAGTAATTAATATTGTTTTAATGGGTAGGATTTCCTTATTTGAGCGTAGCGACAGAATAGTATCAAGTCCACTCATACCTTGCAAATTTAAGTCGATTAACAATAAGTCGAATGGCTTATTTTTGAGAATATTAATCACTTCTTCGCCTGAAGTAGCTGTTTGAATATTTAGTGAATATGAATTTAGAATTGTAAGTAGAGAATTTAGTGCAGATTGGTTATCATCGCAAACAAGGATATCAAATTCCCTAAGTTCGTTGGGAATTTCCTTTTCTAACACAGGTTGATCCTTTTGAACTCCAACTTTAAAATCGAAGGCAAATTTAGTTCCTTCGCCAATATTACTATCCATCCATATCTGGCCTCCCATCATTTCGATCAATAGCTTACTAATTGAAAGCCCAAGCCCTGTTCCTCCATACTTTCTTGTTATTGAACTATCTGCCTGATTAAATTTGTCAAAAAGGAATGGGACTTGATCATCGCTAATTCCTATACCTGTATCCCTAACAGAAACCTGAATATAGAGTTCCTCTTTACTTATTTCTTCCTCCACTTCTAAACTTATAACTACTTCACCTGTATTTGTAAATTTTATAGCGTTATTACAAAGGTTGGTTATAACCTGACTTATACGTAATGAGTCACCGATTAGCATTCGTGGAATATCAGGACTTACATTAATGACAAATTCCAGATTTTTTTCGCGAGCAAGTTGTGAATTAAGAACAATTACAGAGTTTATAACCAATTCTAAATCAAAGTTTACATTTTCAAGTTTTAATTTTCCGGCTTCAATTTTCGAAAAGTCGAGTATTTCATTTATTAACGTAAGCAAAGTATCGGCCGACCTGTCAATTTTCTGTAGGTAATCCTCTTGTTTTGGATCAACGGTAGAGTTAACTGCCAAATGTGTTAAACCCATTATAGCATTTAATGGTGTTCGTATTTCATGCGATATGGTGGCAACAAACTGACTTTTTGCCTCAGCGGCTTGTTTAGCTAGAATCAAAGCTTTATCAAGTTCCTTTGTTCTATTACCTACCATTTCCTCAAGTATGGCCTTTTGTTTTTCGATAATACTAACTCGCCATTTTATTATTGTCCAAATTAGAAATAAAAATGAAATAACGTACAAAAGTATTGCCCACCATTTAAGATACAATGGCCACCGAATAGTAAAAGGTATTTCAAACTCACTACTCCATAAACTAGATTTACCTTTTGCTCGAACCATAAAAGTATAGTGCCCCGGAGGAATATTACGATAATCAGCTGAGTTTTCTTTTGTTGATAAACTCCAATCGTTATCCAGACCCTCAATTTTATATTGATACTGTATTTGGTTTGGAGAGCTCCAATCGGTAGCTGAGAAATTAAAGGTGAGGTGATTAAGATCAT
>CALDOI010000013.1 GCA_937912115.1 uncultured Bacteroidota bacterium
AGCAGTAGCCTTCTAAGCTGCGGGTCACAGGTTCGAGTCCTGTCTGGATCACTTTTTTATTTTTAAGCCTCTGATTTTCAGGGGCTTTTTTTATGAACATCCAAATTTGGGGTTCGAATTCATTTTCAACTTCCATCATACTATTTACACTCATTATAAATAATGACTTTATACTATTAAAGTTGATTATTTATTAAATTTACTCCCGTAAAATATTGACACAAGCACTGATTAATCTATACAAAGCCTAATAGTTACATTTACAACCTGTTACCCCTAAACAATGTGACTTAGCGGGCGGAGCTATATCAACAATAACCAACCTCACCTACTTTAAATGAAAAAAAGAAATTCGTTTTCTTAAGTATTTAGTAAACATGAAAGTTCTTGCATATAAAATCTTGTTATTAATTTAACCTACTGGGGCTGCCTGTATAAATAACTATTTCATATAAGGTTGCTCATTAACTATCAGCACCTTAATCCCATCTTCCAACTCAAAATAACCAAATTCATAGCAAAATTTGTAATGTATACCTGAGTTAGTTACAAAAGTATGTGTGTGAAATTTGAAATCGAACCCAAGTTTTGTTAAATACTCTTTTCTAACTGTGGTTTTTCCTTCCGGATTAAATTGCTTAAGAATTATCCGGTTTTTGCGAAGTATTCTATTAATATCATTAATTAGCTTTTCATTCTCACGTTTGGTTTTGTTATTATAGCTATTGCGGCATTGGGCATCACAGAATTTCTTATCAATACGCCCAACTATCTTTTCTCCACATTGAAGACAACTTTCGTAACTTTTCATACTCAACTAATTAGAAACAACTTATTTTTTTAGAAACTGTCTAGATAAGAAATGAAAATTCCACATTATAAATCATCTTACCTATTTTATTAAACGCTTAGATACGAATTTAATTGTTTATAAAATTAACTATAGATAGTTTACAATGTAGTTTTGCATAATCATCATTAAATTTATCTTCTATACCATGTATAAAACAACTGAAAAGCCAATTATTTATCTTAATCGGGTTGAAAATGACGGCAAGAAGTATGTTAGGGTACTATTTAAAAAGAACCAGAAAATTTTAGATCGTATTTCGCAAAACGATTGGGTTGAATACAATATCAATGTAAATGCTTTTTGCATGATTGATAATGAGGTTAATATGAAATATGTTTTTGAATTATTCAACGACCTTGCCAAGGTTAGTATATTGTATTTAAACTATAAAAAAAGTACTCGACCACAAATAAGTCCTAATAGTATTGGTTCGGATAATTATATGACCAAGGCTCTTATTAAAAGAAAAGAAATGGAGAAAGTATATTTATTTCCTTTTGAAGAAGAGGGTAATAAATATGTGGGGTTTAAATATATTTTCAATAAAGGTATTCCGGAGTGCATTGAAAGAGCTTATATTTTCAGCTTTAACAAAGACACTGGAATTTGGTACTTTAAGGCTAAGCGTTGGCATTTAAACAGAGCGATTAATGCACTTATGCCCTTATTCACGATTATGATTAATAATGACTTAACCATAAACGACATTTATATTAGAAAAACATTATTAGAGCAGAGTTACAAAAAAGGTAAGGATTTTACTAGTTGTCCGATTGCTTACCTTGAGTATATGCAGCTACATAATTATAGCAGGAGCACAATTGCAACATATCACAATATGATTATAAGGTATTTGAATACTTTCAAGGGTCGTAGTTTATATCATATAGATAAATTCGGGGTCGAGGAAATAGATAGATATCATAATATTTGGTTACAAACAGGTACTCCATCGGCAAGTTTAATCAATCAATCAGTTAACGCCATTAAACTATATTACAGGGTTATAAATGATAAACTAGTTGAAATCAAAGATGTACATCGGCCTCTTCGTAATAAGTTATTACCTACTGTTTATAGTCGTGAAGAAGTAGAACGAATACTAGCTTGTATTGATAATCTAAAACACAAGGCGATGCTGTTTCTTATTTATTCGAGTGGGTTACGAATTAGTGAGTTGTTAACCATCAGACCTGAGGACATAATGGTTGACAGGAAAATGGTTGCTATTCGAAGTGGAAAAGGAAGAAAGGATAGATATTCTACACTTGCATATTCAGCAATTGAAATGTTATTAAATTACATGGAGCAATATAAGCCTCAAAATTATTTATTCGAAGGACAATTTGGGGGACGGTATTCAAGCACAAGCATCAGGAATATTTTACAAGCAGCAAAAAAGAAAGCTGGTGTTATGACCAAAGGTTCCGTTCATACATTAAGGCATTCATTTGCCACTCATTTATTAGAAAACGGAACTGATTTAAGGTATATACAGGAATTACTCGGCCATAGTAGTAGTAAAACCACGGAAATATACACTCATGTAAGCACCTTAAATATCTCTAAGATTACAAGTCCTGGAGATTTAATAAAACTCTAGTTAAACAATTACAAGAATCAAAAAAGATGTACATTTACAATCGTATAATAACAATAGATGCCACAGCCACTAAATTTCAATACTTATATACTACTCATTTTAAAGCACATGAATCCATACTCAACAATAGGCAAAGTTAATATAAACACTATTTCACAGTGCTTATCAAGTAGTTGTAAAGCATGGTGAGAAAGCCTCATATTTCAAGTAAATAGAAAAATAATTA
>CALDOI010000014.1 GCA_937912115.1 uncultured Bacteroidota bacterium
GAATTCCATATCCACCAAGTTGTGGCTACATTCCATATCAAAAATGCCAGCCATGAATACCAAAACATTCCTCTCTTATTGTTATCTCCCAGATATTTCTGAACAAAAAGCAATGGAACCAATGCGACAAAAATTAACGGAGTAAACCCATTAACCGGCCACGAAACAGTTAATAATACTCCTGTTAAAACAGGTAATAAAAACAGAAATTTTGTCTTCATCTAAATAATTTTTAAGGCTGTAAAGTTAATTATTTTGAAAGAAATATTTTCGGATCAACAATACAGTTTTAAATTGATAAGGCTATTAACAATAGTGCACCCCAATATGTAACATGTATAAGAAAAGTGGATGCTCGGGATTTTTTTACAAACCGGGTATAACCAAGGATGGAGTCGGAGGTAACAAATAGAATAGCACCAATAAACGACAATAATGCTGATGAACCAGCCAGATAATAGAACCTGCCAGTTGCTTGCCATAGAAATACCAATAGTACAAGTGCGTATACGGTTACTGGAATCATTAGTTTACCCGTTTTTGGTAATAGAATCCATAAAAAGATTGTTGTATAAATAGCTGCCGGAATAAGATATGAGATTTCAAGATATGGCCCAAAGCCCGATGAAAATGCAATTATAAAGAATATGTGAGCTATTAAAAATGATACCAACCCTTGCACAAATTTGTCGGATTTAAGCATGAGAAAAATATCACCAAGGAGTGAGAAAAACAAACCCGCAATAATTAACGTGCGATATAAGTCATGAACTCCGGGATCTTGCAAAAAAGCCAGTACAATAATTAGGGAAGTAGTGACTGGTTTAGTTATATAAATTACAAGTTGCCTATTACCATAACTGGCCCAAATATATAAGCTTGCTGAAACAACTATGGTTATTATAAGAAATATATTCATAATAGAATTAATCAGTGAATCTGTGGCAAAAAATGTAACATAAACTGCTTTCTCCTACTATTCATCAGAAATTGTTTATTTATTACTTATTAAAGGTGCTAATTGATTGTACTCATCAGTAAAATATTAAATTTTCTTTGTGGCACAAGTTATATAGCAACATGCCAAACTTATAACTTTTGTAACTAATAAAGAAAATTATTATAGGGATATCTAATTGCATGAACTTCCTTAATATTATCATAAAGGAGCTTTCGGAATTCGTGATAGTTTTCCTTAGTTTTTGCTGAAATAAATATGCATGGGTGATTATCTTTAGCCATCCAGCTTTTTTGAAGATCAAAAAGGCTTGTGTTTTCTTTTGAAGTTGGGGTTAAATCGTCTTCGTCTTTCTTAACCCACTGATATGCATCAACTTTATTGAAAACCATTATTACATTTTTGTCGCCGGCACCTATCTCTGTTAATGTTTGTGTTACGGTTTGAATCTGATCCTCAAACTCAGGATGGCTAATATCAACAACATGAACCAGAATATCCGACTCCCTTACCTCGTCAAGTGTTGATTTGAATGATTCAACCAACCCATGCGGCAGTTTCCTGATAAACCCAACCGTATCAGAAAGAAGAAACGGCAGATTATCAACCACAACCTTACGTACAGTTGTATCAAGTGTAGCAAACAGCTTGTTTTCGGCAAATACTTCCGACTTACTAAGAAGATTCATAATAGTTGATTTACCAACATTTGTGTATCCTACCAAAGCAATCCGTATAAGCTCTCCACGATTTTTCCGCTGTGTTGCCTTTTGTTTATCAATTTGAATAAGCCTCTTTTTTAGCAGGCTTATCTTATCCCTGACAATCCTTCGGTCGGTTTCAATTTCAGTTTCACCCGGTCCACGTAAACCAATACCCCCACGTTGACGTTCGAGGTGAGTCCACATCCCGGTAAGACGAGGAAGTAAGTATTGATATTGAGCCAACTCAACCTGTACTTTGGCATGGGCTGTTTGTGCTCGTTTTGCAAAAATATCGAGGATGAGATTTGTTCGATCTAATATTTTACACTCCAGAACTTTCTCCAGGTTTCTAATTTGTGATCCACTAAGTTCATCATCAAAAACAACCATGTCGATTTCTGCTGCTTTTACATATTGTCTTATCTCTTCAAGTTTCCCGGTGCCCACATATGTACGTGAGTTGGGATTATCAAGTGGCTGGATAAACCTTTTTACTGGTTCCCCTCCTGCTGTTTCAATTAAAAAAGCAAGCTCATCAAGGTATTCGTTTACCTTTTCTTTTTGTTGGGCATTTGTAATCAGGCCAACAAGAACAGCCGTTTCGGGCCCTCTTTCTATCGATGTATTATTTTTTTCTAACAATGGTATTAATTTAAATTTTTAAAATCTTCGATTAATGTTTCCAGATTACAAACTTTGACATTTTCTTTAATAAAGTATGAAATGTCAATGGGCGAAACAACCCAGGTTTTATCAGGTTGAATATCCTCCAGTGCATTATAAAATGAGCTGGTTAGTTTTGGTGATGATGACAGCTTACATTCAATTGCATATTTTTTGTTTCCTGATTCTAAAACAAGATCTATTTCATTTCCATTAGACGTGCGATAAAATGAACTTTTAAAATTAGGATTTTGCATTATTATGTTCTCAATAATCATCGATTCCCAAGAAGATCCGGCTACTGGATTTCCCAATATGTCTTCGGTTCTTAAAATTCCAATTAATGAATGTAAGATTCCTGTATCTCTAATATACACCTTAGGTGATTTTGTTATCCTCTTTTTTGTATTTCCATGATAGGGCTGTAAAACACGAACCATAAAAGTTTGTTCTAACAGGTCTATGTATTGTCGTACAGTTGTATGTGATATACCCAATGATTTTCCCAATTGAGATAAATTAACAACCTGCCCTTGTGAATGAGCAATCATCTGCCACAACCTTCTAATGGTTACAGATGGATAGTTATATCCAAGGTTTGGAATATCTTTTTCCAGGAATGTTAGAATGAAGTTTTTTCGCCAAACCACACTAATTTCATCATCTATTGCCAATAAGCTACGCGGAAACCCTCCTCTGAACCAAAATTCTTGCATTGGGATATTGATAGAGTCTTCTTTTTCTAATTCATTAAACCGAAATGGCGTAAGTTCATGGTATACAATTCTTCCAGCTAAAGTTTCTGAGGTTTGCTTAAGTAATTGAGGGGAAGCAGATCCAAGTAAGATAAATTGTGAGTTCCTGTTATTTCTATCTATAACACCTCTTAATATGTCAAAAATATCAGGCAAGCGCTGTATTTCATCCAGACAAATAAGCTTATCACAATATTGAGTAAAAAACAGATTAGGTTCTGTTAACTTGCTAATATCATCTGGATTCTCAAGATCTAAATATATACTATCGTAGGATTTCAATATTTGCTTGGCAAGTGTTGATTTTCCACACTGACGAGGTCCCAGTATAGCAAGTGCCGGAAAATTATCAATATACTTTTTAAGCATAGAGGTATCAAGTCGATCAATATAATTCATTTGGCAAATTTAGAACAAAAGTATGTAATTTGAAAGACAGACTTTCAAATTACATACTTTTGTCGTATTTTAGTATGATAACTAAACCGAATAATATTTTCTAAAACCAATAATTTGACGAACTTCTTCCACAGTTTTTCTGG
>CALDOI010000015.1 GCA_937912115.1 uncultured Bacteroidota bacterium
TTAATATTATTAATAAATATGTTTGTTTTATTTCGATTCCAAACATTAATCTTTAAGGTTAAGCCATTCGTTGTAGTTCTGCTTTTTAACGCTCCTTGTATATCAATTGTGAGAAATACGTTTTGCCAAGTTCCTTTTGTAAAATTAAACGATTCAATATTTACAGATTTATAATATATAGTTTCATTGTCCTCGATAATACTAGCTACAATAAAAGCAGTTGAAATAGAATCAGGGAACAACACTTCCAATTCTGCATCGATGATTCCAATTCCATCAGGTGCTAATTCATTTAAGTCAAAGCTTATTGATGGACCCCATTCATCTCCCTGCATTCTGCATTGAGATGAGCAGGTAGTTGAGTCATAATTAATCATCCTTGAAACATCTTTCCACATACCTCTTTCATTTTTAAAATTGGTTTGGGCTATTAGTTGTCGATTAATTATAATACTGTCTTTCTGTTTTGCTCTGGAGAAAGTATAGACCTCATGGGTAAATCCATAACGATAGCCTATCTGATAAGGAAAATACGACTGAACAATCTGAAGCTCTTCACCAGCTAAGGCATGAGTAACTACTACATCTTGCTCAATACTACTAACCATGTTTTTAAACCCCGATATATCAATATCAGAATTTCGTTTAGTAAAATAAGGAGCTACTTTCTCATATTTATCAAAATAGTACTCATTATAATAAGGAATACAATCATCAATTATGAAGATATCATTAGCTTTATTATCCACAAGGGCAACCTTAAATAATTCCTGATAAGGTTGTTTATAGAAGTATGTATAATAATCACGTTCATAAATAAGTGTTATAATATTTACCAAAAGTATTAATCCAATAACAATCGTTAAGTGCATTTTTGAAATACTCGTATGAAATGAAAACAACAGCATGAACAAATATGGTGTTGAGAATATTAACATGGAATATTGGATCACAGGATTTATTAATATTGAATAGGTAAACCCAATTGCTATCGGTAACAAAAACCAGATAACGAGAATCCATCTCTTCTGTTTTTGTTTATTGAAAAATGATAACTTATCTCCAACCAAAATAAGATATGCTATGGTAGCAATTAACACCAACCATGCCCATATCGAAAACTGAAAGATCCAATTTAGAAAATTAAAAAAGAAATACGATGTAGGTTTTGCTAACCAACTGCCAATACCCCCTTGAGATAATTGGCTCAGGAAAATATGCACATGAGGAACATAGAGAATTATGATCATAATTCCTGATACAACATATGGTAAAATATCTTTTTTCTTAATAAGGAATAGTCCGCATACACCAACAATAGCAGCAAAAAGTAAACTAAAATGATGATTGTATGATGCCATTGCCGAAAACAACACATATAATATAAGGTATACTTTTCTTTTTTTCTGAAAAAAAAACAAACTCCAGAAGTACACCATCAGCAATGTTATTAGTAATCCGGTTACATAAGGCCTTGCAATTTGACTGTACAAAATAAAAAACTGTGTTGATGCCACATATGCAGCTGTTAGTAAGCCAGTTGTGCCGTCAAACCAAAGTTTACCTATTAAATAGCTTACCCAAATTGAAATAATTCCAGAAATAATAAAAGGCAGCTTAACCAATATTTCAGAAGTGCCAACAATACTTGTCCAATAGTATAGCAAAACCTGTATACCTGCAGGGTGAGTATCGCCAAGCATTACTCCATTAAGTATAAGGTCATTGAAATTATCAAACTGTAATCGAC
>CALDOI010000016.1 GCA_937912115.1 uncultured Bacteroidota bacterium
TATAAATATAGGGAATTGTTAATATCGAATTTTATATATTTTAGAAAAAGATTATTATAAGAATAGATGGATTATAGAGAAGAAATAATAAAACTTAAAAAAGAAAAAAATGCACTTATTCTTGCGCATTTTTACCAAATACCGGAAATTCAGGAATTGGCTGATTATGTTGGAGATAGTTTGGGTTTAGCTCAAAAAGCTGCAGAAGCCGATGTAAATATGATAGTTTTTGCTGGTGTACATTTTATGGCCGAAACTGCCAAAATGTTAAATCCCGACGCACTTGTTGTTCTTCCAGATATGGAAGCAGGTTGTTCTTTGGCCGACTCTTGTCCCTATGATGATTTTTTAAAATTTAAAAATAGTCACCCTGATCATCTTGTTATTTCGTATATAAACACAACAGCAGCAATTAAAACTCTTACCGATATTGTGTGTACATCAGGTAATGCAGTTCAAATTGTTGAATCGTTGCCCAAGGATCAAAAAATTATTTTTGCGCCAGATAAAAATCTGGGAGGATATATTAACCGCATTACTGGACGGAATATGTTATTGTGGAATGGAACTTGTGAGGTACACGATATTCTATCAACAGAAGCAATTTTAAAAATGAAAGAGGATAATCCCGATGCTAGTATTATTGCTCATCCTGAATGCAATGCTCCTGTGCTTGAGTTAGCCGATTATATTGGTTCTACAACTGGTATGATAAAATTTACTCAGACAGATTCACATAAAAAATATATTGTTGCTACCGAATCTGGGATTATTCACCAGATGCAAAAATTATCTCCGGAAAAAGAATTTTTAATTGTTCCATCAGATAGTACATGCAGTTGTAACGATTGCCCATATATGAAATTAAACACCCTGGAAAAATTATACTTAGCTTTGAAAAATGAAACTCCGGCAATTAATATGGATAAAGAAATTATGGAACTCGCAAATAAGCCAATACTGAGGATGCTTGATATTTCTAAGAAACTTAAAATCATTTAATGCTATGAAAAAAAAATTAGTTATCGTTGTTTTTATAATCGTTTCGATGGTAATATCGTCATGTTCAAATTTAATATTTTTCACACAAGATATACGTAACGATTTAAACGAAAATAAATTAGAAGTTGAAAAAGTTCAATTTTATAATTCGGAAAAAATAACCTTGCTTAGAAATTTATCTAAGGAAGAAACCCAAATTGCCAAAGGAACTATCAGACTCGAAAATGGTGAGTATTTTGAGGAAGTAATTATTCCGAAAAGAACAAAAGGAGTTGCTATTAAAAAAGGATCTAAGTTTTTGAATGTTGCATTTGAAACTGGTGAAAAACGTTTTCTTCGATTCGACTTAAATGAAAATAATAAGTATCAAATATCGGCTGATAATTGGAAAGACAGCTATGGATATATAGTGTATGACACTGCTAATTATTTCATTGTTCCATCAAGTAGTAATACAACGTTATTGGTTAATAAAGAGTATATTTTGAACTTTGAAAAAAAACGTAGAGTTCTTAAGGGAAGAAGCGTTGGAAATTAAAATGAATATTAAAAACAAAATATTATTATTCTTTATATTTTTTATTTCTCTGTCAGTTTATTCACAGGATAATACTAAAATAAACCCAAACGGGTACAATATTTTTTATGGTGAAGATAGCTTAATGATAAGTGAAGGAACCATGCGAAATGGAAAACCTGATGGATATTGGAAAAATTATTATTCAAATGGTATTGTTAAGTCGGAAGGAAATCGTATTGAATTTGAGTTGGATAGTCTTTGGAAATTTTATGATGAAGAAGGAAAAATAATACTAGAAATTAACTACAAAGTTGGCAAAAAAAATGGGTTTAGAATTACTTATCAGGGAAATGAAATAGTTAAGGAAAATTTTGTTGATGATATTAAACAAGGCAATACTTTTGTTTTGTATCCCAATAATAAAATCAAATTAAAAACACCCTTTGTAAACGGACTTGAAGAAGGTATTTCCTATGAATATGATCAAAATGAAAATATTGTTCAGTTAATTACCTATAAAAGAGGATATATAACTGACAGATCGAGAATAAACAGATACGATTCGGGAAAAATGCCCCATGGTAATTGGCGATGGTTCAGTGATGATGAGTCAGTGGTAATTATGGAAGGTAGTTTTAAGCATGGATTAAAACATGGCTATTTCAAAGAATATGATCTGGACGGTAATTTATTATCTGCAACTAAATATGTTGATGGTGAGAAGTTTGAAAAAGCTGAAGAATTACAAAAGTTGGATGTAAGAACCGATTATTATCCAAATGGAAAAGTTAAAGTTGTTGCTACTTACACAAAAGATGGTGTTCCGGAAGGAGTTAGAAGAGAATATAATGAGGAAGGAATAGTTGAAAAATCATATATTTTCCGGTATGGAAAAATTGTGGGAGAAGGTATTTTTACTGATGCCGGACAAAAACAAGGAAATTGGAAGGAATATTACGATGATGGTAACCTTAAAGCCGAAGGTAATTATACCAACGATTTAAAAGATGGGTACTGGAAATACTACTACAAAAATGGTAACCTTGAAGAAAAAGGAAAATACATCAATAACCATCCTGATAGTACATGGTACTGGTATTATAGCGACGGCAATCTACTACGGGAAGAAAAATTTTATAATGGATTACCAGATGGATTGTTAACTGAATACGACAAAGAAGGAAATGTGATTACACAGGGTGATTATCTGGAAGGTAAAAGGGAGGGCCATTGGATTTATCAGGTAGGGGATTCAAAAGATGAAGGCGAATATGTAGACGATATGCGAAATGGCTTATGGAAATCTTACTATGCCGAAGGCAATATTAGGTTTGAAGGCAGGTATGTAGACGATAATCCAAACGGAGAACATACCTGGTATTGGGATAATGGAAAAATCAAGAAACAAGGCAAATATGTAATGGGAAGAAAAACTGGCGATTGGAAAAAATTTGATGAGAATTCTGTTCTTTTAATAATTATTTCATACTCTGGTGGTAAAGAAGTGAAATATGACGGAATAAGTATCACTTCTGATCAAGAATAGAACATTAAATTTTGTAAATTTAATATGCATTGTTTCATAGATAAATACTATCTTCGCCCAACCAAAAATAATTAAAATCATGAAAAAATATCTATTATTTATTGCTGTAATTGCATTGTTTGTAACATCTTGCGAAAATGCTAACAAATCAAATCAATCCAATGAAAATGCAACAGAAACTGTTGTGGTTGAAGAAATAACACCTATAATGGTTGCCGAATTTGATGATCAGGCTGGAAATTATGTAGGTAAGAAGATCAAAATGAAAGGAACTGTTGACCATATTTGTACTCATGGTGGACAAAGATTGTTTCTTGTAAGCGAAGATTCTGAGGCCAGAATCAAGATTACTCCTGATGAAGAAATTGCAGCATTTAACGCTGAGCTTGAAGGTAATAAAATAGTCTTAATCGGTATTGTTGAAGAACAAAGAATAGATGAAGATTATCTTAGAGAATGGGAAGAAGAAATTATGTCGGGCAGTGATATGGCTGATGATAAAGGCGAGGGATCACATCTTGGAGGGACTGTTGAAAAAGGCGGCGAAGGTGCTGATATGAATGAAGAAATGGAAAAAGTTAATAATCTGCGTCAAATGATTAAAGATTCAGGAGATGACCACCTTTCGTTTTACTCAGTACTTTGTACATCTTATGAAGTTGTAGATGATAATGATGAGGATACTGAACATGATCATGATGGAGAGCATGACCATGATGGCGACCACGAACATTAATAGTTAGTTTTAAATGGCATTTAAGTGGCGTAAGTGGAATAAAGCTGTCCACCGAGATTTTGGTTATTTATTTTTTGGAATGGTTGTTATATATTCCTTATCAGGGATAGCCATTAATCATGTTAATGATTGGAATCCAAATTATATTGTTACAAGCGAAGAGTTTGAAATTGATCCTCCGGATTCAAAACCCAGTAAAGCTGAATTAAAGAAACTAATTGAACCTTTTGATGAAGCTGATAATTATAAAAGTCATTATTTTCCAAGCGATGGATATGTAAAAATTTTCATTAAAGATGGAACAATTTACATTAACCTTGAAAGTGGAAATGGGCTGATTGAAAAAACTATGAGGCGAGCATTATTTAGGGAAGTAAATTATTTACACTATAACCCTATCAAATATTGGACATGGTTTTCTGATATTTTTGCCGGTGCGTTAATAATTCTTGGTTTAACAGGTTTACTAATTCCAAGAGGATCAAATGGTATAACTAAACGCGGAGCTTGGATGGCAGTGCTTGGAATTATTATTCCGATTATTTACTTGTTTATTTATTTCTATTAGGCTATGAACGAATACTGGATTATTTTCATAACTATTACTTGGTATACACTTTCGTTGATTATTTCGGAAACCATTGGAAAGAATAAGAAAATAGGCATACAATGGTCATTTTTTGTCAGCATGATCTTTTCTCCCGTAATTGGATATCTGGTAACTAAATATGGTTCTAATAGCTTATAGGCCGTAAAAGAGGCTCGAAGAAATTCCATCAGCAAATATCTTCCCCATACTGGTCAATGTGTAAATATTTCCTTTACACATTACTTTATTTTCTTTTATCACTTGATCAATGTTTTTCAAGAAATGGGTTTTGTATTTATTTCCGAATACATTGGTGATATGTTCAATATCGCATCCCCACGAAGTTCGTAATGATGTAAGTAAATATTCATTATACATCTGATCTGTAGTCAGCACTTCTTTTTCTTCTATAATATTTATCGGATTAGCTTCTTCACAATACCGTTTAACACTCATTACATTCCATTGACGGGCTATACCGTTGTATGAATGAGCGGATGGACCCAGACCCATATAATGACCTCCCAACCAATAAATACTGTTGTGTTTTGAATAATATCCTTCCAACGCAAAGTTTGATATTTCATAATGAACGAAATTTTTCTTCTCAGTTTCTTCAAGTAATATATTAAAATGATTTATACTTTGTTCTTCATTTATATTTTCCAGCTTTTGCTTTTTTATTAATACATCAAGTGCTGTTTTTTCTTCAACAGTTAATGAATAGGAAGACAGATGTGGAATACCATATTCAAAAAAACGAACTAGATTTTCTTTCCATTTTTTATCTGTCAGGGTTGGAATGCCATAAATTAGATCTATTGTCATATTATCAAATCCCGCTATCAAAGCCGTTTCAATTGATTTTTGCGCTTGCACTGAATTATGTACTCTGTTTAAGTACACAAGATCATCATCAAAAAAACTTTGAATACCTATACTTAACCTGTTAATTGGTGTATGATTTTTAATATCATAGATTTGATCTTTGGTAAGATCATCAGGGTTGGCTTCAAGGGTTATTTCTACATCTTTCGATACATTATAGGTACTATATAATGCATTGATAATATTTGATAAATCTTCTGTGGAAAGCATTGATGGAGTGCCACCGCCAAAATATATGGTGTTAACTTCTTCTGTACCTAAGTAATCTATTCTTGACTTAATTTCCCTTATAAGTGCATTATAAAACTCTTTACGATATTTAAGAGAAACTGTTGAATAGAAATTGCAATAATGGCATTTTTGTTTGCAAAACGGAATATGAATATAGATACCTGCCAAGTGTAATAACTTCAATTAATAATTTTGCAAAGATGCTAAATTAAGTTATCGAGTGTATCTTTAATTTCGTCTCCGGAAGTTGGTTTAACATATCCAAAAAATTGCTTTTTTAACTTTTTACTAACTTCATTATTAGCAATATATTTTATATAATAATATATATCCTCATGAGTAAACAGGATGTTTCCTTTTGGATCCTCAATACTAAAATTTATAGTATTCTCATCTGCTCCAGGGCAATATTTATCAATAATTCGTTTTATTACGTTTTGCTTGTCTTTATCTGATAAGAGCGACTCAGAATATACCTTTGTCGACGCAAAGAAAAATTGGTCTTCTATAAATTGTATTTGAATAAGAAACCTGAGATGTTCAGATGATATACGATAAAAATATACTTTGTGGCCAGGAATACCGCTGCTGGGCTCAAGTAAAAATGATTCATCACCAAAGTCATCCGCAAGACTTTTCACTTTAATTGTATCTAATTCTTTATTTTGAAATAGTAAATTTAACTTTGATTTAGTATTTTTAGGAGAGTCTAAATGACTCAATACATAATTAAGTTCATCAATGGTTTGAATTAAATTCTCCCGGTGATAAAATGACTGACCCTTTTTAGGGCTTTGTTTCTTAGATGATTTAAAAAATGACAACATAACTAGGGTATTGTATATGTAATACATGCAAATATAATAACTAAAACAAACTATATTAAAGTAAAATAGAAATTAAATAATTATATATTCCAATGTGCAACTTAATTATGGAATAGACCTAGCGAGTAAGTGACTATGCTGCTAATTATATTTCAATTGTTTTTCTTTATTAATTACAAATAGCGCATAAAATACTAGTAGTAGTGCTGTAAGTGAATAGTTGATAATAGGTTGAAAAACAAGAAGGTAATACCCAATAAAATATATACTCATTGCTAAAATGGAATATAATAGTATCCTATTTAATTCATAATTAATGCGGTAAACCCTTCTTCCCCAGAAATAGGATATGGTCATTATTGCAAAATAGCTTATGAAATTTGCCCACGCAGAACCAATAAAACCAAATTTTGGAATGAGTAATACGTTCAAAATAATTGTAATTAAGCCTCCAATTATTGCAATAATAGCTCCATATAAAGTTTTATTAGTTAATTTATACCACAGCGATAAGTTGTAAAAAACTCCTAAAAATAGTTTGGCCGAAAGAATTATTGGAACGATTTTAAGTCCGGGCCAAAAATCTTCACCAATAAAATATTTAAATAAATTTATGTTTAGTGTTACTAATAAAAATATAAACCAAGTAAAGGCAATAAATAATGTCATTACCTGGCTATAAGTTTTTTTAGCATCCTTTTTCTTTGCTTCGGCAAAAAAGAATGGCTCTGCAGCATACCTGAACATTTGAATAAATAACATCATTATTATTGCAAGTTTATAACAGGCAGAATATATTCCAAGTTGGGAATCAGCTTCTAGTTTATTTGGTAGTAGGTATTTGAGTAAAATTTTATCGGCAACCTCGGTAATCATAAATGAAATAGATATGATAAGAATAGGGATTCCATAATTAAGCAGTTTTTTAAATAACTTAATATCTATATTTATACGAAAACGTTTGAATTCTTTTGCCAACATTAACAAAGTGGAAAAGGATCCAATAAAATTTGCAATAAACACAAATGTAACGAGGTTCGTGCTTCTGTAAATAGGAAGGGAGGTATAGTCATCTCCAAAGTAAAAAGGAATAGCGATTAAAAATAGAAGATTAAACGAAATGGTAATTACAACACTAATGATCCTAATTGCAGAAAATTTAAATGCCTTATTCTGATATCTTAAATATGCGAAAGGTAGTGCTGTTACAGCGTCAATGGCAATAATTAGAGCAGTAAAAAGGACATATTCCCTATTGGAAGGATATTGAATTAATTGCGCAATTTCATCAACAAACCCAAACACAATAACCAAAAAAAGAAAAGAAACAATTAAAATTGATGTTGTTGCGGTATTAAATACATCTTTGGGGTTTTTACTCTTATTGGCAAATCTAAAAAATGCGGTTTCCATTCCAAATGTTAATAATACAATCAGAATAGCCACATATGAATAAAGTAGTGTAACCTGACCATATTCAGCCTTCGTAAAAACATAAATTGTATAAAGAGGAACCAACAGGTAATTTAGAAATCTTGGAACCATTGTTCCAAGACCATATATGGCAGTTTCTCCTGCCAGCTTTTTAACCGGGTTAATGGTTTTGTTCATGGCATCAAAAGTATACAAAAATATTCCTGCAAATATTTATTTGATATGGTTTAGTATAGCTTAATTTGCCGTTGTTACAATGGGAAACTTTAAATAGAAAGTTGTGCCTTCACCAAGTTTGGATTTGAAGTAAACTTCCCCTCCTATTTCATTCATAATGTTTTTTACTATTGCTAAACCTAAGCCTGTACCACTTGTTTTGGTAGTGAAGTATGGTTGAAAAATGTTTGATTTCATGTCATCGGGTATACCCTTGCCGTTATCAGAAATGGACACCTCAATATACTTATTATCATGCCTCACTTTTATATCAATAATTCCGATAGTATTATTCTCAATCGCCTGAACAGCATTTTTTATTAGGTTATTTATTACCCTTAATATATCTTTTTCAAATCCAACTGTAATCAGCGTATCACAGTTTTCGTCAAAATTTATGTTAATACTGATATTTGATTTCTTATCAAAAAGACTTATTGACGATTTTAGACTGTTTTTAAGATCAACTTCTTCAAATTCCAAACTTTTGGATTTTGCAAAATTTGAAAACATTTCGGCAACGTTATCTAATGTGTCTATTTGGTCAATAAGCGATTTGCTTATTGAATCAATTTTAGATGCAAATTCTGGGTCTTTGTTTTTAAATGATTTCTCAAGGTACTGAACATTTAACTTCATTGGTGTTAAAGGGTTCTTTATTTCATGTGCTATCTGTTTTGCTACTTCCCTCCATGCACTTTCTCTTTCCGAGTGTTTAAGTAAATCTGCACTTTGTTCTAGTTTGTCCACCATTCGGTTGTACTCCTTGATAAGAAGCCCAATTTCATCATTTTTATTCCAATTTATTTTTTCATTGTGTTTGTCAATTCTTATGTTAGAAATACTTTCCTGTAACAATACTAAAGGACGAGTTAAATACCTCGAAAAAGTAATTGCAATTAAAGCACCTATTATCCCAATTATTACATAAATATTAATCAGATATGACAGCATTATGTAATATGATTTCGTAAATTCAGATTGCCTTGCAAAATATGGTAGATTTACAATGCCTATTGGTAATTCATTATTAAGATTGATGGGTACATATGATGAATAATAACTTAATGCTCCGATTTTTTCCTCTGTAATAAAATTTAATTTATTGTCAACAAATATTGCTTTATATGCCTGAGGATTTATGTATGGTGATAAAAGACTGTTTTCAAATATCTCAGGTCTTGAAGTAGCTATAAGGAGACCAGATTTATCGTATAGATTTATATCGGAAAAAAACACAAGTGAAAATTTACGCAATAGTTGATGAAGATTATCTGAATCTTCATTTTCGAGATCAGATACTCCTGACAGTTTATGTTGCAGTTCAATAAGCACTGAATTTGTTTTTTCCAGTAGTTGTTTTTCCAATTCTTCTTTACTGCTATCTTCTATATATATCAAGGTTGAAACTGCCATTAACACAAAGGTAATCGTTAAGGTTGCTATTACAAAAGTTTGAAGTCTGGTTTTAAAATTTAGTCTGAAAAGATTAATAGCTTTTTTAGCGTATATAATGAAGTAGGCTATAATTGAAATTAATGAAAATATCAAGAAAATGAGTGCAAAGACTACTATTTCCATTGTCATGGATGTGTATGGTCTACTAACAATAAGATATGTTTCTGGTGCAATACTAATTGCAAAATGCCGATATTCGTTATAATGAAAGAATGAATCAAATGTGAAATTATTTGTTGCCTGGAAGTATGTGTTATACGCAAAGTCACCAAATTTATATGTTAGTATGTTGTTGGAGTATTTTGCAAAAGAAAATTCTGAAAGAACCAGAGTTTGTGATTTACTGTCAACTAATAGTTCTGGATAGCCTAAGCCTTCAGGTACATGAGATGAAACAAATTCAATATACAGATTTATTGATAGATTCTGGTTTAATGGATTCAATAAGACTAACCTACTTATATAATAAATACTTTCTGTACCTGAATTAAACCGAAATAAAGAACTGTCTTTTGTTTGTAAAGTATTTTCATAAATTATTGAATTAAAGTAATCCGAGCAATTAAAAATTTTTCCTTCAGGTTGTATTTCTATTAAATCATTAATCCCACAAATCGTAAGCTGGATATCATACTTATTTGTGAAGCCACTGAAATACTTGAATTGTAAATATTCCTCAATATTAGCATCAAAAACATTAGTATCTGAAAAAACTAATTTTATAAGGTAGTTATCATTCTTTATTTTAGTTGATACCTCGGTAAAAGTTGTTTCAAAAGTATCATCACTAGTTATTGCTAATGTTTGAGCTATATGATGTTGATAATTATCTGCTTTTTGGTTTAAAGCCATGTTAATTACTATAGCAGACATTGAAGAAAGAATAATCAATAGTAATATATGTTTAAAAAACATATCTGTAATATGCTTCCAAAAAAACAGTTGAATGATTATTATGGAAAAAGCTATACCTAAGGCTGTGAATAATACAAGTATTGGAATATTTGTAAGAATGTATACTATTAGTAATCCAAAAAAAGACAAAATGAAAGGAATAAGAATAGGTATCTTCTGGTTACTATTATGGTTTAAAAATGTGAGCAGGGCAAAGTATAGACTAATATTTAAACCAACAAGAATAATAATAGGTGTGAATAGATTATTTATATTTATGGTGGCTTCGGCCAAAAACGTTATATTTTGGTCAATAGTTACAAAATATAATATATATATAATTATCAATATAAAACACCACAGAAGTGTATACCTAATTATAATTTGTATTGGAGTGCTTGATTGATTGGTTTTACCAAAAAAAAGATAAGCTGAAATAGATATTATGGCTAGATGAAGCGTGTTAATAATTAAATCTCCATATGAATGCGTAAGTGGTATATTAAAAATAGATGGGTGAAAAAATGATGAAGATTTAAGTTCGTGAGGAAAATCAAAACTATTTATTAAATACCAAATTACTATTGAAAGTATTACAAAAAGGGAGAATTTTAGCGAAGGTTTAACCCTATAAAAATCTGAATTTTTTATCAAATAAAATATCCCTAAAATTAATGTTAGGTAAAATAATATAAAGAAAAAAAGAACCAGTACGTTAGTGTGATATAGTTCTCCGATATTAGGATTAATGATTATACCAAATAAAAACTGTCCTGAGGAATTATAAATATTATTTATTGATTCATCTTCGTCTAATGTAAGTTTTATATTATTATTATTAGAATAATTTCCACTGAAACCTGGAACTAATAATCCGTTATTCATTTGGTAATCAGACCTTATTAAATCAAATACATAAGCTGTATAATCATTACTCTTATTACTTGTGTATAAATACCAACCAGAAGTTAGTTTAACGCAATGTATTTTATTATCAGATATAAGGGATGGTAAAACGCCAGGGTCTATCCTACTTTTATTCCAATACGAAATGCTGTCCTTGTTAGTAACTAGACAAATTATTTGTGTATTTAGTAGTACGCTATCCAGTGATACCCAATAATTATTTGGTTTCTTTTCAATTATTTGACTTATAATATCAAGGTTAGAAAATAGACTAAAAGACTGAAGGTCAGCGTTATGAGAGAGGTTGCCTGTTTCGGTTTCAGAAGAATGCTGGGTGTTATGAATATATTGAGTAAAATAAAATATAATAAGAAAGGCTACTGATAACAGCAGATATAAATTTGCTTTCTTATTGATATATGACACGAACATGTTCTTTGTTTATTAGACATTATATTTTAAAACATTATAGTATGCTGTGATCAAAATTAGATATAAATTATATGTCTTTTTTTACAACAAAAATCATGCTGGAATAATTGTTGTTTTTTTTTGCTTTCATGTTAGAAATAAACCCATTATATATTGCTGAAAAATAATAGAACTTATTTTTCATATACTTCTCGCTTAGCATACTAACATAGTAGGAATCAAATTTCATAGGTTCAGCATGGACAAGCCTAAGATTATGGTAAGAAATTAATTTTTCAAAAGATTGTTGCGTAAAGTGATGGAGATGTCTTGGTACATCCAATGCTGACCAAAACTCTTTGTATTTTATGGAATCTGGTGAGTTGAGGTTTGGTAAAGCAAAAACTAATGTACCATTATCCTTTATAATTTTTGATATTTGTGATAATCTTTTATGTAAATCTGGAACGTGTTCCAGAACGTGCCACATTGTAATAACATCGAATGATTTTAAACCAAAGTCATCCAATTTGTTTTCATTGTAAACTTCAATGTTGTAATTTATTTTTGAGAACTTTCTTGCATTTTCATTTGGTTCAATTCCTGTTGTGTCCCAACCGTTTTTATTAAAATAACTTAATAATTCACCAGTTCCGGACCCAATATCTAGTATATTACCTTTTTTACAATACAACGAAATCAGATTGTATTTTCTTTTTATATTAATAAATCTTAAAAACGAATAGACCTTAGAAATAATTCCACCATTTTTTGTATTGTGTGATAAATATTCAGGCGTGTTATAGTAAGCAGAAAGATTTTTAGGAACAGGATTTGTGAAGACAAAATAGCATTGTTGACATTTTGTTATAGAAAATTCTTCCTGTGTAAAAAAATAATCTTTCGTTTTACCGTAATGCATTATATCTTCAGATGAACATAATGGACATACTTTTATTTGGGTTTTTTCTGTATTTTGTTTCACGTGAAACATTTTTTAGCGACCGATAAAAACAGCAATCACATTTATGTCAGATGGTGATATACCACTAATTCGTGATGCTTGTCCTATGGTTGTTGGTTTAATATTTGAAAGTTTTTGTCGAGCTTCTGTAGATAATGATTTTAAACTATGATAATCAAAATCGTATTTTAGTGGGGTATCTTCAAGTTTTGAGAGCTTAGTTACAAGTTCTTTTTCTTTTGCAATATAGCCCTCGTATTTAATTAAAATTTCTGCAGCATCAAGCACTTCTTTTGAGTAACTATTATCACTTACCAACTCTTTAAATGGAAATGATGTTTCAATTAATTCTTTAACATATATTTGAGGACGAAGTAGTACGTCTGAAATTTTAACCTTTTGTTTTAGCAAGGATGTGCCTTTTTCTAAAAGTAAACTATTTGTTTCTTCCGGGCTAACACTCTGTTTTTTTGTAAATGCAATAATTTCTTTAATCGAATTTTGTTTTTTTATTACTTTATCGAACCTTTCTTTTGATGCAAGGCCTAACTTATAACTAAGTGGTGTTAATCTAATATCGGCATTATCCTGTCGCAGTAATATTCTATATTCGGCACGTGAAGTAAACATCCTATACGGTTCGTCTACACCTT
>CALDOI010000017.1 GCA_937912115.1 uncultured Bacteroidota bacterium
AAAGTACGATATTCGCCCTTATTAAACATATAGGCCTGATCAGAATAGTGAGGACTCATTACGTTTCCCGACTGTCCGGTTGGGATAATTGATAAGGTATGACTTGGGTCGGCAAAATCTACCAACATTCTCATGGCAGGTCCATCTATAACAGGATAAACTCCAGACTTGTTATACTTGAATCCCTCTTTATCGATAACATCATTACTCCCTGATTTGGCAAATGGACCAACATTAAAAATTATATCCAATGGTTCTTCCCTGCCAATGGGATGAACGTGGGTTAGCGTGTGAACTTCTCCCCATTTCCATGCACTAACATCATCTCCAAGTTGATTTTTTAGCGAAGCAATTGCTTCTTCAAGAGAAAGGGTGAAAATATCATTTCGTAATTCCATTATTTCTTGAGTATTTGCATTATCAAACCAGGGGGAATCATTATTTGATAATAGGGCCATCATCCGTGAGCGCACCAAAAATGAACTCACGAAACTGTTAAAATCATTCTCACCAAGTTCATCAGCCATTGTATTATACATAATGTAGTAAACCAAGTTACTAAATATTGTTGCCCCAATGGTATTTATTTCTGAATTACCATCCCAATCTTCTAACTGCATTATTGCAGATGAGTATGTTGGGCCAAGGCTGGCAACCTTTTGAACATTTGCCTCTGAAAGGATGAGTTTTGTGAGCATTGTATCTTTTTCGGAAGTATTATCTAATTGAACAGAAGTTAATTCTTCCAAATTCCAAGCATCCTGTGAGTTAATTAATCGTTTAATACGTTTTGCTCGCAATCCTGGAGAATAATATCCAGGATATAATATGCCATCTACTCGCTGATGTTCATCATTTGATGTTGTTATAAATCCATCTTCAGGATTTATAATTTTTGGATTCTTATCAAACGGATAGTAACCAAGTATTTCATCATTACCACTCGCTCCATCAAGAATAATTTTAGAATTTATATGTTCAGGACGTTTGGGGATTTTTCCGGTTGACCAAAGGGCGATATTATTTTCAACATCGCCATATATCATATTCATTCCTATTAAATCAATAAATTGCATGGCTGCCTCAAATTCACTCATGTTTTTGGCATTATTTATCCTGTATAATGCTTCGAGTACTGTTGACTCCATGTCGTTTAATGACCACCATAATGAGATAGGTGCATCGTTGATGGTTGCAATATCATTATAAATACCATTAAGTAATGGCCCATGACGTGTTTTCTTAATAGTAAATTCAACATCCTCTTCATCTTTAACAGGGATTGCATAGGTTATTGATGAATAGTCTTCCCACTTATCGTTAACCCACACCTGATTAGAATTCTCAGGATTCTGTTTTTCACGATAAAGATCCATATTATCAAATGGGAAAATTGTTGTACCCCATGCCAAAATATCATTATGACCAATTATAGCATATGGAACACTTGCCAGATAATAGCCTCCCATTGAAAATTCGGGATATTCCATATACGCTTCATACCATACAGCTGGTTGCGAATATTTTATATGAGTGTCGTTGGCAAGTAATACTTTTCCCGATTTTGATCTGTCGGCACTAAGCACCCAGTTATTAGATCCATGCCAAACCGGTATTGGCAAAGAATTAAAAATATGCGCCACAGAAGTGGAAAGTCCGCTAAGCGATTCACTAGAATTATTATCTTTATTGTAGTGCTTAGAATTAGCTAAAGAATCGAGCTCAAAATCAATGAGGTACTCTTCGCCCAAACTTTCCATAATCCTTGTAACTATGGGTTCCTGCGACAGTGCGGAAGTAAATGATAAAGACATATATCCTATTGCCGTATAAACATCAACTGGTTCAAATGGTTCGGGTTTGAAGTTTAGTAAACTAAATTCTATAGGTAAAGTCCCATTTTCAATAAAACTATTTATTCCTTCAAGATATGCCAAAGTTTCCTTTTTATAGGGCTCATCAATTTCTTCAAAGTATTTATTGGCACTCCTTTCAGCCATATTTCGTATTGAAAGTGTGAGCATTGTCTTATCGGTACTTATAAACTTTTCTCCCAGCAATTCGGATAATCTTCCAGAGGTAACGCGCCTTATCATCTCCATTTGAAATAATCGTTCCTGCGCTTGAACATAACCCAATGCCATATATGCATCATTAGCATTTTGTGCATAAATGTGAGGAACTCCATATTCATCAAAAACAACTTCAACTTCACTATTCAATCCTGATAGTTTCATGTTACCTGAATAAACAGGTTTTGTGGATCTCAACCAAAAGTAACTTATGGTCACAAAAACAATTACAATAATTATTAAAGTGATAAATATTTTTTTAACGATTTTCATCACATGATATTTGAATGTTCAAATAAATTTGTTTTAACTAACAGATACTTATAATGCAATATTACAAAATCTATAGCTACATAGAAGATAATTGCACTCATTCCATTTACTTATTTAATCATTGTAATTGTATCGAATAATTTCGGATATTTGCCCCTTAAATTACTAAATAAAAAATATTAGAAATGGAAGATAATAGCAAAGTATGTCTTTTTTGCAAACGCAATGAGCAGGAAGTACCTTTATTGGCAGTAGATTTCAAAAGCAATCACTATTGGATTTGTCCTCAACACATGCCAACATTAATTCACAACCCAACACAATTGGAAGGTATGTTACCTGGTGCTGAAGATCTGCAAGCCGGATAGTAATAGGCAATAAATAATAAAATGAAGGAGTATTTTTTCAGAATCTACTCCTTCTTTCTTTTATTATAAGTGATAATTTTCAATTGAGTTAAAATCAACAAAAAAGTCGGCATCCTTTTTCAATTGCTGAACAATTCCTTGTTCTTTTGCCATAACCCGAAGACGAAATTCATCTGATTCTTCAACTCCTTCGTATGTGTTAAATTTACTGGCTTCTTCTGTTGATAGTTCTATGAAAATTTTAAGTCTTGATTCTTTGCATTTTATCGAATATAGCCCCTTTATTATAAGCAAATCAACTCCATGAAAATTAGTTATCAACTCATCCTGATAGTCTGTAACCATATCAACCAAAGGCATTTTGGCAATACGACTTTCCTTAAAATCTTCAATATTTTCATAGATTTTCCCCCAATTGTACTCATCTAAACCAACACTTTCAATGCCGTGTTTAAGCCTCCACTTTTTTCTATCGATTGGGGCAACTCTATAATAGTTATCCAGATCCATAATCTTGGCACGAATACCCTCCTTCTTCAGATATTTAGCCAGCAGGTATGAAATTGTTGATTTTCCTGTACCAACCTCGCCCGTCACTGTTATAATATTTTTTGGCTTGTTATCCTTCATTACTCTTTTGAGGATGATTCTTGCTGCAGCACGATGCTTATCGGTAATTGTAAATACTTGATTCTGCATTATATTAAAATATTTTAGCTATTAAAAGCTGTTAGTAAGTTAGTTAAATACTATTGGTCGAGTATAGTTTGGATTGCAAGAATACAAACAATTGTTGAATTTAATGTAAATAAATATCTAAGATTATTTCAATTTAGTGATGTAAATATTTCTTTTCATTGAAGCTCAAACACATCTAGATAACTACATTTATTCGATTATTCTCTTACACTATTGCTTAGTTTCTCCATCTCTAACTTTCACCATTTGATTGATAATATGCACTTTAGGGTTGCGTAAAAATGAATTTGTACAATAAACCTAATATTATTACATTTGCCGTAATGAAACAAAAGGTTAAACGTAAAAAAAAACCATACAAAATGCAAAAAATAACTGTTATTGGAGCTGGTAATGTAGGAGCTACATGTGCTAATGTAATTGCTCACAAAGATCTTGCTAAGGAAGTGGTGCTTCTTGATGTTAAAGAAGGAATTGCCGAAGGTAAAGCACTTGACATATGGCAAACAGCAGCCATTAATCACTTCAACACTCGAGTTACCGGAGTAACAAATGATTACTTAAAAACCAAAGGATCAGGAATAATTGTGATTACATCAGGTATTCCACGTAAACCAGGTATGTCGCGCGACGACTTAATAAAAACTAATGCTAACATTGTTAAAGATGTTACTGAAAAAGCAATTAAGTATTCTCCTGATGCTATTATTATTGTTGTAAGCAACCCATTAGATGTTATGACTTATGCCGCATATAAGGCATCTAACAAATCATCAAAAAAAGTGTTTGGAATGGCAGGAACACTTGATACGGGTAGATACCGTGCATTTATCGCAAACGCATTACATGTAACTCCCATTGATATTCATGCAATGTTACTTGGAGGTCATGGCGATACAATGGTTCCATTACCTCGTTATACCTCAATAAATGGTATCCCAATTACTCAGCTACTGGGTAAAGATGAAATAGATAAAATTGTTGAAAGAACAAAAAAAGGTGGTGGAGAACTTGTAAATCTTATGGGAACCAGCGCATGGTATGCTCCAGGAGCAGCAGCAGCTCAGCTTGTTGAAGCAATTGTTGACGATCAGAAAAAAATTGTACCTCTATGTGCATATCTCAGTGGCGAATATGGCTTAAAGGATGTATTCCTGGGTGTACCTGTTAAACTTGGTAAAGATGGTATTGAAGAAATAATTGAAATCGATCTTGACAAAGATGAAAAGAAGCTTCTTGAAACTTCTGCTAATTCAGTAAAAAGTGTTATGAAGGTACTGGATGATATGAATCTTTTTGACTAATAATACTGCCTAATCATTGATGGTTGCGATTCTTGTTTAGGCTTATTGCGCTCTCTTCGGAGGGCGTTTTTTTTGTTTAAAAAATATTACCTTTATCGAACTTATTTCAATAACCTATATAAAATGAAAAAGATAGCCATACTTACCGGAGCTGGCATAAGTGCTGAAAGCGGTGTTAGCACTTTTCGCGATAATAACGGACTATGGGAAAATCACCGAGTTGAAGATGTCGCTACACCCACTGCGTGGAGCAATAACCGGGAACTTGTAATGCAGTTTTATAATCAACGCCGAAAGCAACTTTTTGAGGTAGAGCCAAATGATGGACATTTATGGCTTGTAAAACTGGAAGATAAATATGATGTGCAGATTGTTACTCAAAATATTGACGATCTGCATGAACGTGCCGGCTCTTCTAATGTACTACATTTACATGGTGAACTAAAAAAAGTAAGGAGTACAATTGACCCTGAACTAATTTACACTCTCGATAGTTGGGAACTTAATATTGGCGACAAATGTGAATTGGGATCTCAACTTCGCCCACATATTGTTTGGTTTGGAGAAAGTGTACCTATGATTGAAAATGCTGTCCGTGCAATATCGGATGCTGATATACTTATCGTTATCGGAACATCAATGGTTGTTTATCCGGCAGCAAGTTTGATTAATTATGTAAACAATCATATCCCAAAGTACTATATCGATCCAAAAGCCTTTCATGTAGGAGGTGTTGCAAATCTAACCACAATTAAAGAAAAAGCAGGAGTTGGAGTTCCAAGCTTGGTTAAAAAACTGTTGGCTAAGTAATTATTATTCTATACAAAGTTCTCACTTAATTTAGCAATGTTATTAAACATATTGTTAAATTCAACCATAATCTTTCTATTTCTTAACAATTAATAAATTTCACATATCAAACTATTGTATCTATTCATTAGGGGTAAAAAATGTAAATTTGCTAGCTAAATAATTCAAACCATGAAAACAAGATATTTCCCTGTAATAGTAATTATTGTTACTGCTTTTCTAATGATTTCTTCATGTAAGAAAACCGATCAGGCAGAACTGGACAGAGAATTAATTGAAGCCTATGTAGCTAATAATAATCTTGTGGGTCAATTTACTGAAAGTGGAATTTTTTATATTATTGATAAGCCTGGAGGAGAAGAGCACCCTACATCAAGTTCAAGCGTTACCGTTATGTATAAGGGCTACAGACTTGACGGAAGTGTATTTGAAGAAAGCACTAATAATATATCTTTTCCATTATCAGGAGTAATACGTGGATGGACACAAGGATTACAATTAATTGGAGCAGGCGGTGAAATAACACTAATTATCCCTTCGGGCCTGGCCTATGGTTATAATGGTTCAGGTAGCATAAACCCAAACGAAGTACTTGGTTTTGATATATCCCTTAAGTCGTTCACTAATTAGTTATTTAGATTGAGCGTTGATCAAAAGGAACTAATAGTTTTGACCACATTTATACATAATTAACACAATGTTTGTGGTGATTATTAAAATAAGTTTGTCTATAATTTGTTATATAAAGTGTAATTTTGCTATAAAAGTATTTGGTTATGATAAAAAATAGATTTTTAATTATTATTTCGGCCGTGGTTTTAAGTGTGCTATTTTCTTCTTGTAAAAAAGATTCAAATCAAGGGGAAATAGATCGCGGGTTAATTGAGGCATATATACTAGATAATAATCTTGATGGACAATTCACCTCAAGTGGACTATACTATGTAATTGAGCAGCCCGGTGCATCAGATCGCCCAACAGTAAATTCAAATGTTACAGTTTCATACAAAGGATATAAACTTGATGGTTCTATGTTTGATGAGGGGGATTATTTCACAGGTAAACTATCTGGTCTTATAGTTGGATGGCAGGAAGGAATCCAACTTATTGGAGAAGGTGGTAAAATAAAACTTGTAATTCCATCAGGTTTAGCATATGGTTCAAATGGTTCCGGTAGTATTGGATCGAACGAAGTATTAGTCTTTGATATAACACTGCACTATTTTTCAAAATAATATAAACTCTTAAATATGGCACCTGAACATAAATTTTTACTTGAAAAAGCACGAAAATTTTGTGCATACCAGGAGCGTTCAATTTTTGATGTAAAAACAAAATTAATTGGTTGGAATGTTAGCGAAAAAGTCATTTCTGAAATTATATTACAACTCAAAAAAGAGGATTTCATTAATGAAGACAGATATGCTCTTGCGTATGCAACAGGCAAGTTACGTAATAATAAGTGGGGAAGAAACAAAATTACTTATGCGCTTATGCAAAAGCAAATTCCTGAACTTACAATCCAAATAGCTCTTAATTCATTAGATCAGGAAGAATATTTAAACACACTGAAGTCAGTGTTATCATCTAAAAAAATTGATGACGATAATGAGTTCCGAAAAAACAACAAACTTGTAAAATTTGCCCAGCAAAAAGGATTTCAACCCGAATTGTCCTGGAAGATAATAAAGGGGGAAATTTGAAAATAACTCCACCATTATTAGAATAACAAAACCTACAATACAAAACTCTAAACTAAATACTCAAAACTCACAACAATATAACTTAACAAACATGTTCACCACAGAAGGCAGAAAAGAATTAATTGTACGGCTTGAAGCCCTAAGGGGGTATCTTTGACTACGATCAAAAAAAAATGGAGATTGAAGAGGAGGAAGAAAAAACCCAATCTCCAAACTTCTGGGATAACCCCAAAGAAGCAGAGGCACATCTAAAAAAAATCAAAGATAAAAAACGATGGGTAGATGATTACAATGGTGCCAATGAATCAGTAAATGACCTTATTACAATAGAAGAATTTTTTGAGCTGGAAGAAGCTTCGCGTGAAGAACTTGATGACCAATTTAACAGAACCGAAAAAATTATTGCCGACCTTGAGTTACTACAAATGCTCAGTAATAAGGAAGATGCCTTTGATGCCATTCTAAAAATTAACCCCGGAGCCGGAGGAACTGAAAGTCAGGATTGGGCCGAAATGCTTATGCGCATGTATATTCGCTATGGCGAACGCAATAATTATAAAATTAAGGAGCTCGATTATCAAGCTAGTGATATAGCTGGCATTAAGTCTGTTACTCTTCAAATTAGTGGTGATTTTGCCTTTGGATACTTAAAAGGTGAAAATGGAGTACACCGATTGGTAAGACTATCTCCTTTCGACTCGGCTAACCGTCGACATACTTCTTTTGCTTCAGTTTATGTATACCCCGTTGTTGATGACTCGATCGAAATTAATGTTAACCCAGCCGATATAAGTTGGGATACATTTAGGTCGGGAGGGCCTGGTGGGCAAAATGTTAATAAAGTTGAAACTGCTGTTAGATTACATCATGAACCATCGGGACTTGTTATTGAGTGTCAGGAAACCAGATCACAATTGCAAAATCGTGAAAAAGCAATGCAGATGCTAAAATCTCAGCTTTACGAAATAGAGCTTAGAAAAAAACAAGAAGCAATTGACCAGATTGAAGGAAACAAAAAGAAAATTGAATGGGGCTCTCAAATTCGTTCCTATGTAATGCATCCATATAAAATGGTGAAGGATGTTCGAACAAACTACGAAACATCTAATGTTCAAAATGTGATGGATGGTGATCTAAACGAATTCATTAAAGCCTATTTGTTGGAGTTTAGCGGTAATAGTTAATTTTTATGCGATTCCCATTAAGCGAATTGTTTCCTACTCATGGAACTGCTATATTGATTCCCGAATATATAATAATCTCATAATAAGCCTTTCAAATCAGAAAAAATATAGATGCCATCCCAATTGTTCCCAGAACGAATCCTAAATAAATTTGAAACGGGCTATGAGCATTTAACCTTAATCGAGCTGCCGCAATAATACCAATT
>CALDOI010000018.1 GCA_937912115.1 uncultured Bacteroidota bacterium
TTGGCAACTGAGCGTTTTTTTTCTGTGCGGTAGGGCGGGCAAGCTTATTGACAAGTTTAGGTTTTAGCGGTAGGCTTTTTGAGCGACTTGGCAATGTGCTTGACTGCGAAGTGTGGGCTTTTTCTTGTCCATAATGTCCGGTTAATTTTTACAATTTTTTGTAAACTATTTTTAGTCCGAGATACAATTAATTCAAAACTGATACAAGGTTTGCCTGCCGCACCTCACCTCACCAACACAACTGTCCCTTCGACAACCTTGCTTTCGACTGGCTGTTGTCCGAATTCTTCATATACAATATGGTAGACGTATGCACCTATTATGCACGGACTACCTTTGTACGACCCATCCCAACCACTGTTTATGTCCGTGGTTTCATATATTCTTTGTCCCCAGCGGTTGTAAATGTTAAGGTGGTACTTGTTTACATAATCGTATCTTGGTATTGCCTTGAAACTGTCATTTAATCCGTCACCGTTTGGTGTGAAGGCATTTGGAAGGTAAAAAGGTGTACCTGACCAAAGGATTTGTACCGTGTCTGTTGATTTACAGCCTTCGAATGATGTGAGTTCAACACTGTAGTTGCCCATACTGTCGATTACGATTGTTTCCGAGGTTTCCCCTGTGTTCCAATAATAAAACTCAGCACCATATCCAGCTTCAAGGATAAAGCCTGGCTCAACCCAAAGGGTATCGTATTCTGAAAATGCAATTTCAGTTCCTTGGTTTACCGATATCACCATACTTTTACTTTCAACACAGTCTAATGAGTCAGTAACGGTAAGGGTGTATATGCCTGCCATGTTTACTCTAACTTCATTAAACCAAAGTAATTGGCCGTTACTCGTAAAATCATCAGGACCAACCCAATGTGAAGTGTTTACTCCACTGCCACCTTCAATAGATGAAATAACAAAAAGAGATTCTCCTTCGCAAACTTCATTGGTTGGTGCTAAAAAAATATTAGGGCGTGTATAAATAAGTATGTATCCTAATTCGTAATCAGTATTTATTTGTTCTCCATTTTTATTAAAAAACTGGCTTTCCCCCTGGTCAGCTACCCAATCAACTTGCGATAAGCCATTATCTATTGCGCTAAATACCAGTTCGGTCATTAGCGAATTATTAGGTAAACTAATAGGTGATTGACCCTCCCAATTGATATGAACTTCGCCGGAGGTGTTTGTGGTTACAATTAAACTGTCTTTAAGGACAGGGTTAACCTGCATATAACCATCACATGTTATCAGGTCTTGTTCGTATGTGAGCATTACATGAAACCTTGATACATCGGTGAAATTATTCAATATCAATGGGCTTGCAGTAGCATTCCCAATACAAGTACTTCCGTCACCGGCAATGGCATCAATTATTTGAGAAATGATACGATCAATTACTAATGTAAATGTTGTATCGCAACCAAATTCATCTTTTACTATGCAGTAATAAGTTCCTGCTGATAAGTTTTCAAACAAGCCGTTGTTAGTTTGGAAATTGTATCCCGAATCAATGGAGTATTGGATACTACCTATATCAACTATTGCTTCGAGATAAATGCTGCCATCGGCAAGGTAATCGTTTTCATGGCTTACATTTTCGGTAATTATATTTGGGCCTTCTATATTTTCTATCACCACCGGGTTATTGCCATAAACTGTTTCACAGCCACTTGGGTCTTTTACCTTAATAAAATAATCACCGGAAGGCAGATTAATAAATAGGCTGTCGGGTTGCCAACTGCCACTAGCCCCATTTAGGATTGAATATAAAAAATTGGTTCCTGTCCCCGAACTTGCTGTAATGGTAATTGATCCAATACTTTGTGAGCAATGTGAGGGTGAAAAATCTACTGCTGTAATAAGTATATTACCGGCATCAGTAATGGTATATGAGTCAGATATTGTTATACAACCATTAGTATCGGTTACATGTAAGAAGTAATTACCAACAGATAAATTACCAATATTAATAGTGTTACCAATAATATTGCCATTAGCATCGTACCATTCGGTACTCACAGGTAATACACCATCAATTTGAATACCCATAATACTACCATTGCTTCCACCGCATGATGTGGGTGTAATTACCATGTTGCTCTCGTTGAAAACAGCTTTGTTAAACCAGCCAATATGTATGCTGTCTCTTGTTCTACATCCTTCTGTATTGGTTACTTGCACCCAATGTATTCCCGTATCGGCAACGGTAAGGTCAAATATATTATGACCAAATGTTGTTCCATCGCTCCATGAATAAAATCCATCTTCGTTTCCTGCATTAAGGGTTACCTCTGTGCCTTCACATACAAGTGTGTCGGAGCCAAGGTTTGGGTGAGGAGATTGCTTCACGGTAACAACCCTTGATGTATGTTCGAACCTACCAAAAGGATAGTTTGGAGTGGGAGGATAGTTTACGTCAACTGATACTTCAAATTCACCTCCGTGTGTGAAATAATGAACAGGGTATAATTCTGTTGAAATGCTGTCGTCTCCGGCAGTAGGGTCGCTGAAATTCCATGTTATGGATACGGGGGTTGGTTGAAAGTTTGGTTTAAAGGTTATTGCATTATCAGGACCTGAGCAGCTACCTTCCCACTCAAAACGGTAGAGGTGATCGAGTAATATATTTGGGAAGCAATACCATACTTCTCTATTTCCCATATTGATGGCGTCAGCTTCAAAATCGCATGCTAAACCTCGTTCCCAAGGTTTGTGGATGACGCTTACATGATGGTATGGAGTATCACCGCCGTCCATAGAACAGTAAATTTTACCATCAGTTGCCAATTGCAAGCCACGCCCAGGTCCAATATTTATTAGAATGGCAGATTGAGCAAAGAGAATGGCGTTCTCAATATATTGCATTTCGTATTGATAGATATAATCATCCTCCACAGGATTAGTATCGTGGTATGATATATATACAAATTTAGAGTCAGGCGAAAACTCAATACCATATGGAAAAAGTTTATCACCAAATTGGTTTACTTTCATTTCGTAGTACAAATATTCAATTACGCCTGTGGTATCATTGAATTTGCAGATTTCAACAATGGCATCGGGGTTTGCAAAATAATGGGCAGTTAACAAGTACTTTTTATCATACGATATCTTCGAGTATCCGTGCACATTCTCTAAACCTGAGAATTGAGTAACAACTGCACTGCTATATACTGGAGTTGTATTCAACCCCGATGGGCTAAGCAGGAATGATGCATATTGATGATCCTGGTCCTGGAATTTTCGTGTGATAATCCAAATATCCTCATTATTTTGATGATTTGCAGCAAAAAGCTTTTCCTGCGCATCCCATGCAGCGTTTAAAAAAACATCCCTTTCAATTACTTCGCCCAAACCATTGTCTCCATTTATATCCACAACACTGTACCAAAGACCACGAAGCCCATTTGATGTATATGTTCCTCTACCCACTATAAAAACAAAATAAATATTGTCTGAACCAGGTTGTTTTACAATTAATACTCTTTGCGTAGCTATGCGATCACCTCCACCTGCAAGGTCTTCCCCATTCATCATTATATCATGCTCTCTATTCCAAATATGCTTTCCTTCTGAGTAAATAACTAAAGAACCTAAAGAATCACAAACAGAAGCACTTCCCATAAAGTTATTTTGATTGTAATCTGTAGTAACTATAGGTTCGCCTGAATTAAAATCGAGTCCGCATCGATCGCCAAAATACAAAATATTGGCTTGTTTTTGGGCAATTGAGCTTAGGCTAAAAAGAATAAAGGCAATTCCAATGATGTTATACCGGTTCATAATTCTTTTAATAATAAGCGCAAGATACTTGCAAATGCAAGTATCTTGCTTGAGTGTAAATTTACAAGCTTTAATCCAATGTAATTGTATGAGTATAGTAACCCATAAGTTGTTCGCAGGTCATGAGTGATGTACTCTCCTGCGTACTACAAAATATTTCCTGTGTAACATTATGTACCTTTGCAAGGGTAAAATATATGCGGAAACAGGGTTCTAACTCATCAGCAGTACAAAGGGCATCATCAATACAAAAAGTTGTATTTTCGATAGTAGTGGCAAGTGTTTGTGTTTCACTATAAACTGTTTCAGGTGGATCACTACACTCATCAATAATGGTCATATTTATTACATAAACAGTATTCGTGTTAACTTTAACACAGTCGCCAATCCAATCAACTTCAATTGTAAGCCAACACGGAGGAGGCATTTCATTTGTTTCAGCAGTTTTCATACCAGTTCCAATAAAAAATATAGCTAGCAAACTAAATACTAAAATTAATTTTCTCATTTTTCTAGATTTTAAGAGTTAATAATCAATTGATTTACAAATACTAAAAGGCTTTGTCTTTAAATCCGCCAATAGGCTATACCAGAATACAGAAGATAAATCCAACTCCAAATATTCAACCTTTTCTATTTATAAAACATTACTTATCTTTGCCGAGAACCTCCTTTATTTGTTTACGTATTTTGAGTAGAGTCATATTCGTTAATAATTTAAGGGGTTTTTTGTTTTTAGATTGAAATATATGTAAACAACCCCTTCTACTTATTAGTACCAAGAATAGTAATTTTTATACCATTTTCAAGATTTATTTTACTTGCCCCCCTAATTTATACTTATTCTAAATAACAAGAGGTGTCTTTGTCATGGAGTCAAGTCGACATTACGTTTTAGAAAGAAGTATCTCTTTGTATAGAAAGAATGTTTGTTTTGTTTTCTAAATGTCACTAGTCAATTAGTATTGCTTAATCAGTCAGTTTTTTGTGTGTCGGTAAAAAATTAAGCTCTTTTGGTTTTTTGTGTTGGCTTAGTGTGTCAGAGAAAAACCGAAAGTGCTTAAAGGTGCGGTGGGTTGTCGGGTAGGGCGGGGGCATTACTGCCCCTTTCCCCCCTAAGAACCGTACGTGAGACTTTCACCTCATACGGCTCAAGCCCTCTAAAATCGGAATGAACCGACCGGTAAATTACAAATTAATTCGCCTTTGCAATACTTTGATATAATGATTTTCCCGGTTGCACGGCCCAGGTGCACAATCCCAATAAATCGGGATTACATTTGCAATTCCTGGGTGATAATCTTATTACACCTTTCTTGCAACAGAGAACCAGATGGAAGTTGGCACGATTTTCACCGGGGGCAAATCTTGAACCCCTATCCCTCTCATTACAAGAGATCATTCGCTTTCTCCATCATCCCATACCTGTACTGCATTGTATACCTGTCACCAGATACCTACCTTTCCTAAAAAAAAAGGAGCGATACAGGCTTACCACGTTCCGTTCAAATAACCAGTTGGGTTAGGTGCTGCCTATATACCGGAAGAACAACATCCATGTGCTTGCAGCAAACTTGCTCGCATCCTGTCTTCTTACCTTTTGGTCAATGTGTATCAGCAACTTTCACATTTTCAGCATGACGGTACGTCAACGGCAGTTCATTTAATTTCACCATACCAACTAAGCCGAATCCCTTCAGAATGTTGCTATCCGAAGAAGAATCTTGTCCCGGCAGCTTCACACCCCAACGTTGCCATTGACGCATGTGCCGATAGGCTACCCATGATGGAACATGAGGTTAATTCAGTCTGTAAAAGAACGATTAACAGTTATTTGGACAGCCTCGTGTCGCACTTCGCTTTGTTGCCAAC
>CALDOI010000019.1 GCA_937912115.1 uncultured Bacteroidota bacterium
ATAAAAAATATAAATCATTAAAATACAGGATTTTATAAAATGTTGTCATTGGTAGTACAGCGAAGAATCTCTGCATGTGATGAGATTCTTCACTTTGTTCCTTTAGAATGACAATATTTTTTCTTTTAGGATTCTAATATTGTAACAACAATATTCCTGTTATTACGAGGCCCATCAAATTCGCAGAAAAAAATATTTTGCCAGGTTGAAAGCCCCATTTTCCCATCTATTATTGGGATTGTTTCAGATGGGCCAACCAGCCCTGCTTTTAAATGTGAATCTCCATTCCCATCCTGTGCATCATGTAACCACTGACCTTTAGGAATTATCTTTCTGAGAAAATCAACAACATCTAGTTGTACCGAATCATCCCAATTTTCCTGTATCATAATAGCCGCTGTTGCTCCTTGTGCATATACGTTTGCAATACCAAATACAACACCTGATTGATTAACTATTGTTTCAACCTCACGGGTTATGTCATATAAACCTTCTCTATTATTTGTGCTAATTGTAATTGTTTTCATATCGTAAAAAATACAAACTCATGGGGGTCATTAATACTCATTATTTCAAATATAGTTTTTTGTTTGCCATGAGCAATTCAACGGCTTCATCGTAAGATATATTCTTAATGCCGGTTGCTTTTTTATAAAATACCAACCACAAGCCCCTATGGATATTTTAATTCTTTTCTAGCCAATTTCTAAAATCCTTTCTGTTTGTGAAATGTTTATTTTGAAATTTTTTCATGTTTATGGATAGTCAAAACTTTTTGATTTTCTAACTTTTAAAAACTGTTAGTTTCAAACAAGTATATAATTTTTTGTCATTTCGTTGTATTGTTGAATTTGATTCTTTCTCCATCTACGGCCATATCGCAGTTCTTTAGCCATTATTTTGGCAACAATTGGAGCTACCTCAATACTTGCTTTGGCATCAAGTATCAAGAGTTGGGTGCGGCGTGCAAGAAAATCCTCAATATTTCTTGCCATTTCATTTCTTATAGCCCAAACTATTTCACCGATCTTAATTGTGTGATCGGGATGCAACAATTCGTTATACTCTTTCTTTTCACTTAGTAATTCATTAATTTTATTGGCGTCGGATCCATAACTACTTAACGAACCATAGATGTATGCATTCATATGATATCCATGTATTTGTAGTTTGCTACTTACCGACTTGCTATCGGGAAGATCACTTTGTAGAATCGCTTGATCAACTGTGTCTTCTGCCATTTTTCTGTAGGTTGTCCATTTCCCGCCCGCAATTGAGATGAGCCCGCTTTTTGATATTGTAATTAAATGATCACGGGAAATAGAAGCTGTATCATTATCATTATTATTACCATTTTTCACCAATGGCCTTAAACCTGCAAAAACACTTTTTACGTCACTTCTCTTGGGATCTTTGGTTAAATACTTTGCAGCATGCTCCAGTAAAAAATTTATCTCACTCTCAAGAGCAATTGGTTCCAGAGGATAACTATTCACAAAGGTGTCAGTTGTTCCAACAAGTGTATGGTTTTTCCAGGGTACTGCAAAAAGCACTCTTCCATCTTCTGTATTTGGTACCATAATTCCAGAATCTCCGGGCAAAAAAGAACTATCCAGAACCAAATGTACTCCCTGACTACTGGTCATGATTTCCTTCGCCTGTGGGTCATCCATTTTTCGAATGGAATCAGTAAAAACACCCGTTGCATTGATAATAACTTTTGCTTTAATATCAAATTCCATTCCTGTTTCTACATCGTGGGCTACAATTCCGTTGAGTTGATCTTTTTCCTTTGTAAATGAAATTGCTTTCACATAGTTGAGCATAGTTGCTCCTTGTTCTTCAGCTGTTTGAACCAGATTAATTAGTAACCGGGCATCGTTAAACTGACCATCATGATATATTACACCACCTTTTAGTCCTTTAGTTTCAACAGTAGGTATTAGCTTTAAGGTTTCCTCTTTTGATAGGAATTTAGATGAGCCAAATCCTGCTTTTCCGGCAAGCATATCGTAAACCTTTAGTCCAATTCCATAAAATGGACCTTCCCACCAATCATAAATCGGGACTATAAAAGGTAGATCGTGTACCAGGTGTGGTGCATTATTGCGCATAATTCCTCTTTCCTTAAGGGCATCAAATACCAACGAAATATTACCCTGTTGCAAATACCTTACACCGCCATGTGCTAATTTTGTGCTTCTGGTGGATGTCCCTTTTCCAAAGTCAGATTGTTCAATTAATATAACATCATAACCCCTTGATGCAGCTTCAACAGCAGTTCCAACTCCAGTTGCTCCTCCTCCGATTATAGCTATATCGTAATATTGAGTTGAGTTGCTTATATTGGAAATTATTTTTTCCCGTTTCATGATGATATTTTTTCTTTAATAGAATTAAACCACTTATTAAGATGGCGTTTTGATTTCATAAAAATAGTGAGTTTTTCTGATTGAATGAAATCGTTTAGTATTATAGAAAATTCAGGTGTTCTTAAATATCCGAAAATTTTGTGAGGATTTCTTTTTCCATCTATCTCGTAATTGTTAACCACCAAAAAGTCGATGGGAGATACATTGTGTTTATTAACTGAAAAATCATCAGCAAGCTTGTAGTTATATGCTACTTTGTCGAGGATGTCAGAAAAATTGTACCAGCATTTTTTCACAGATCCGGGTGTTTGCATGTAATTTCCTTCCAACTGTCTCCCTCTTTGTTCGGCTGCAATTTTACTCATTACAACGGGTATGCCTAACGGAGAACCCATAGTTACCAGAGTATGAATAGGGATGTTAGTGGTATTAAAGTTGAGTACATCAAACGCAACAATTGATCCCATCGAATGACAAATTAACATTATTTGATCATCTTTATACTTCTCAAGTACCTTAATTAATCGGCTTTTTATTAGTTCTTTTACTTTGCATAGCTGATTATTTTCGGAGGTACATTCATCATTGTAGTAAACTTCAAGATCCTTGAAAAAGTTACTCATAATGGCATCGGATATAAATGAATAGTTCAGGCTATAATCTTCATTAAGTAGTATTTTATTAAGTTGCTGACCTACGAAGTCGATTACTTTTTTTCTGGTATCATGGTTTTCAGCTTTGAAATCTTTTGAGCCTGCAACATATTTATCACATAGGTATAGGGGGCTATTGATATCTTTTTCATGATTGTTTAGAGGTGTATCATAAAGAATATCTGCCCAATAAACTAATTCAAATTTAGGCAGAGCCTTCCTGAAGTTGTTGTTTGTTAATCCTTCCTTCATGGCAAGTTTCCACCAGCGTTTCAGCAACTTTTTAGGTGGTTTGTTGTCAAGACCGTGAATGCCAATAATAACATTTGCCATTTAACAAATTTATATGTTGCTAATCTACTTATTTTAATTGATTTAACATCCAGCCTGCTCTGTCAGTTGTTATGCTATCAAGGCCATGTTTTATTAATAATGCAGCTTTGTCAGGATCATTAATGGTCCATGCGTAGATGCTGTATCCTCTTTTTTTTATCTCTGAAATGAAGTTTTTTGTTAGTAATTTTCCTGCCCACACATTAACTCCATCAAGATTGTGTTTTTCAATTTTTTTAATGATGCCGTCTATACTAACCCATGATAACCAGGCTGGTAAAGAATAGTCCAGGTTTAATAACCAGAGCATGCGATATTCGGGCATAATTTTTTTTGCTTTCGAAAGAGTATTTATATTAAATCCTATGATTTCGATTTGTTCAAACCTGATTCCTGATTTTGATAACACTCTTTTTAGTTCATAAAGAATTTTACGATTACTTTTTATCTCGATAATTAGTTTTCCATCATTGGGTATTGTATTCAATACTTGTTTAAGTGTTGGAATTCTTTCATCTTTCCATTGCTGCCCCTTGTAGCTTCCTACATCCAGAAGTTTTAATACATCAAACGTAGTGTCCTTAATTGTTTTTTTTATTCCGGAAACTCTTTGAGTATTACTATCATGAATAACAACAATTTCATTATCACGGGTTAATCTAATATCTATTT
>CALDOI010000020.1 GCA_937912115.1 uncultured Bacteroidota bacterium
TGAAAGTTGCCCGACTTGATGCCAAAACCGAGAATAAAAAGATAATGACTGAGCTCATTAAAGAGCTTGAATCGAACTCTAATATGATCTCTTGGGAAGAATTTGAAGTAAGATTTCAACAGGTGTATACAGGCTTCTATAAAAAACTTAATAATGATTATCCTGATCTTTCACCCAATGAGTTACGATTATGTGCTTTCTTTAGATTAAATATGACAACGAAAGAAATCGCTGCCATTACATACCAATCAATTAACAGTATTACTGTTGCTCGTTATCGATTAAGGAAAAAATTAGGAATTACTTCTGATGAAAATTTGATAGCTTTTCTAACGAAAATGTAAAACACTTTTTGTTTTATAAATTATACTTTCCAGCATACCATTCACAACATTTTATATTTTTTAGGATAGTATTTCAATTATAAGAAAAAATAATAGACTACACATTACCTGTATGTTAGGTTAGTATGTATGGTTGTTGTAATGCATAAGTACATCTATTGTAGGCGCAATATACTTGATGTCTCCATAAAAGTAGTATTTATTTGCATCGTAATTGAAAACACATAGCAATCACAATATGTCAAAGGAAAAGAATATTGAAGAATCATTAATCGAAAAGCTTGATAAGCTTATTGAATCCAAAAAGGATGAGTCGAGTGCTCTAAAAAAAATATTTGAGTCTTTCGAAAATGGAAATTCAGATAATCAAAAGAAACAAAATCAAAAAAAATAAAATTATGAAGAGAGTTATTACATTATTATCAGTTTTATTATTTCTTGCTGGTCAATTATCTGCCCAAGGATGGAATTACGTAAGTAGTACCGGAACTACATTTATATTATTTGGTATGTCGTTTCCTCCTGCGCAAAGTGCTACAGGTTACGCATGTGGGATGCAATACACTTATAATGCGGATGGAGTAATTGTTAAAACCACCGATGGCGGCGATAACTGGACAACAATACTACCTACCTCGGGCGCTATTGATGGACTTCAGGGAATCTGGTTTATCGATGATAATACGGGTTTTGCAGGTGGCTGGAATAACTACTTTATTAAAACTGTTGATGGAGGTACTACATGGTCACCGGTAACTTGTGGGACAGATGTTTGGTATTATACAGATGTCGAATTTTGGGATACGAATAATGGAGTTGCAACTGGTTCGATGAATAATTTCGGTGATCAGGCTGTTTTTATAACAAGTGATGGTGGAAATACTTGGATTTCAGCAACATCTGGCATAGGAGTAAACTCAATAATGGGATTGAGTTATGCCGATCAGAACACTGTTTTTGCAGTTGGAACTGATGCAAAGGTGTATAAATCCACCGATGGCGGTCATAACTGGACAGTTATAAAAACATTATCAGCAATGTTATTTGGAGTGGATTTTGCCGATGCAAATTTTGGAGTAGTTGGTGGAGAAGAAAAGATGTTTGCAACTTCAGATGGAGGAGCTACATGGACAACCTATACTACAGGGTATGAGAATTTTTATGGTGCACTTGCAAAAACAAATGGCACAGCATACATTGATGGAACAGATGAGAATATTTATGTTACAACCGATTTTGGAGCAACCTGGTCTATGGAGCATAATGGAGCAGGTAGCTCAAGCCTATACAGAATAAAAGAAACTGCAGACGGGAACCTTTTTACTTGTGGATCTCAAGGTACAATTATAAATAAAGCTCCGGTTTTTGGTGCTAATTTTGAAGCAAGTAGCGATAGTGTTTGTATTGGGAATACTATTGATTTTACAGATATGTCATTAGGTGGAATAATATCCTGGAACTGGACTTTTGAAGGAGGAACACCTGCCACATCAACCAATCAAAATCCAACAGTAACATATAATACTATAGGTGTTTATGATGTTACTCTTGAGGTCTCGGATGGAACTAATACAAATACTATGCTCGTTGAAGATATGATAACGGTAATTGAAAGCCCAATAGCTCCAAATGAGCCAACAGGTATTACAACAATGTGTGCTGGGGGTACCGAGGTATATACAACTCAAGCTGTGGCTTCTGCTGATTCTTATTATTGGGAAGTCTCTCCATCTGACGCTGGAACAATAACTGGTACTGGAACTGAAGGCACATTTATTTCAGATAACAGTTGGGCAGGTACTTATACAGTAAAAGTAAAAGCAACAAATATGTGTGGATATGGACCTTGGTCAAATGAGTTAACTTGTACATTATATTTCAATCCAACAGCATTTGTCCTCAGTGAAGGTGGTGGATATTGTGCAGGCGGCCCGGGTATTGAAATTACCCTTGATGGATCAGAAACAGGAGTTGACTATGAACTCTTTTATGAAGGAACAACTACTGGAACTATTATTGCAGGAACAGGAAACCCTGTTAGCTTCGGAGAACATACTGATCAAGGAATTTATACAGTTACAGGTTCAACATCAACATGTTCAGAAAACATGGTGGGAACGCCATATATTTTTGTTGAATTTGCCCCTGAACAAGGTAATACTCCTGATGGACCTACAACTGCTTGTTCTGGTTCAACAACAGAATATACCGTGGAACCACTATTTGCCGCTGATACAATTATGTGGTCATTAACTCCTTCAGATGCAGGGGTTATAACTGGTAGTGGAGAAAATATCTCAATAACATGGAATACTGATTTTTCAGGTATTGCAAGTTTAACAACTCAAGGTAGTAACGATTGTGGAGTTGGAGCTGAATCAGATCCACTTGAAATTACAATCTCAATTATCCCTACTCCAATGATAACTGGGCTTGCCTTAGTATGTGACGAAGATGAAGAAGAATATTCTACAGAAGATAATGCAGGAAGTACATATGAATGGACAGTAACAGGTGGTGAGATCGTTGGAGGTGCTGGCACATATATGGTTACAGTGCTATGGGGGACACCGGGAATGGGTTTCGTTTCTGTTGTGGAAACTGCTGGAAATGATTGCATAGGAAGTTCCGAGGATTTTGAAGTAACAATAGACGAATGCATCGGGATTGATGAGTTAATTTCATCTGTTATTGAACTTTATCCAAATCCTGCCATAAGTGTTTTAAATGTTAATCTTACTGTTGTAGAGGGTGAAAAATATACAATCATTATCCATAACCCTCTTGGGCAAATATCAAATACAATTGAAGAAGCAGGAAATGGAATGCAGCAATCATTAAAGATTGACACAAAGGATATGAAAGCGGGTCAATACATAATTAGTATAAGTACTGAAAATGGCGCGGTTGCAAACAAAAGATTCATGGTAATAAAATAGGTTTATGAGTTTTTACCTCTGAAACAAGCTAACCATTTTTCAGAGTTGTTAAACTGTATAAGAGTCGTCTCGAATTTCGTGGCGGCTCTTTTTTTATCACTTATTGGAATAAAATTCTCAAATCTGGAAAACCCAATCACAGTCAAATATTTATAAAAATCTGTAATACAGGTATATAAAAACTAAATTGAGGGATTGGCATACTTTTTGAGATTACATTTATTGTAAGTAGGACTAATTTTCAAATTATAAAGATCATGAAAAAAATAATAATGCTATTTGCGGCACTAACATTTATAATTAGTTCATGCAAAAAAGAAATTAGAGAAAATGAAGTTCCGGTAGAAACTCAAACCATGGCTGATTTAACCATTGATGATCAGTTTAACTGGAAAACGACCAAAGATGTTACACTTTCGCTTTCATGTTATTTGGATAACACTGTAACTATTAAATCGCTGGAAGGCGATATCTTAATGAAAGCATTTCTTAAGAGCGGACTTAAGTTCGATACTAAAATCACAATACCTTCATTTGTAGATGAGGTTGAGTTGATTTACAATAATCAGAGTCATATGGCTTCTGTGGCTAATAATCATTTGGAATATTATTTCAACTAATAATGGAAATTTCCAATTTAAATAATTGAGCTATGAAAAAACGATTTTTTTTACTTATTGTGGTAACAGGACTATTTGCCTCAGGTATGTTTGCCACTTCTGTAACACGATATGTTTCGCCAACAGGTAGCAATACTCCTCCATATTTAACTTTGGGTACAGCAGCTCACGAGATTCGTAATGCTGTTAATATTAGTAATAACGGGGATGTTGTTATGGTTGATGATGGAACTTACATACTACCAACGGATATTGTTATCACCAAAGGGATTACAGTTTCCAGTATAAATGGATCAGATGTAACTATAGTTGATGGTAATAACTCTGTAAGATGTTTTTACCTTGATCACGCCGATGCCGTAATTGAAGGATTTACTATCCAAAATGGCAAATATCTAACAGGATTTGGCGGCGGAGTTAATATTAAGAATGATGGAACTGTTAGAAACTGCACCATTAAAAATAGCCAGGCTCGTGACGGTGGTGGGGTGGCAATTGACAATGGAGGCTTGGTTGAAAACTGTTATATATATGGAAATACAGCAATTTACGGAGGAGGAATACGCTTATTAAATGGAGGCGAAGTAAGGAACTGTGTTATTAAAGGTAATACAACAACATTGTATGGAGGAGGAGTAAATATTTGGAATTCAGGCATAGTTAAAAACTGTGTTATAACAGATAATACTGGACCTAATGGTGCAGGAATACGGACACGAAATAATGGTCATGTGTATAACTGTATAATTTATTATAATAATGGTGATAATTATGATGTTAATGGATCAGGATACCACTATTACAACACATGTACAACTCCTGCATTACCGGGAACATATAGTACAAACAGCATAAGTTCTGTCCCATTATTTGCCGATTTAACTCCTGGTTTAGAAGATTATAGACTGCAATCAGCATCCCCTTGTATTGATGTTGGAATGAATTTTGGTTGGATGAATACAGTACTCGATCTTGATGGTAATAATCGTATTGTTAATGGAATAGTTGACATGGGACCCTATGAATATTCAACTCCTTTACCTGCCGATACTGATGGTGATGGTGTTGCTGACATTGATGACGATTATCCAAATGATTTTGACAGAGCCTATAATAATTTTTATCCGGCTGGAGGATTTGGGTCACTAGCTTATGAAGACCTATGGCCAGGAAGAGGTGATTATGATTTTAATGATCTGATTATTGATTATCAATTTAAAACCGTTACAAATGCATCAAATTATATTGTAGAAACATATTCAACATTTGTTGTAAAGGCTTTTGGTGCATATTTTAAAAATGGTTTTGGTTTTCAGTTTGCAAATAACAATATTGCTGCTGCAGATATAGTTTCAGTAACAGGGTATGACTTGCAGGAAGGTTATATAGCCTTAGAAGCAAACGGGATTGAAACAGGGCAATCCATACCAACTATTATTGTTTACGATAATGCATATAACATATTGCAGCATACCGGAAATAGTATTGGAGTAAATACTGAGATATTAGCTCCTTATGTTACCCCTGATACATTGAATATATTAATTGATTACACAAATAATACCTACTCATTGGCAGAATTGGATATTCCTAATTTTAATCCTTTTATAATGGTAGATATGGTACGGGAAATTGAAGTACACTTACCAGATTATCTTCCTACCGATCGTGCTGATCAAACATTATTTGGTACAATTGATGATGATACTAATCCTGCAAATGATAAGTATTATAAAACAGTAAGTAATCTACCATGGGCTATTAATATCCCCGAAACTTTTGAATATCCAATCGAAAAAAAGGATATTACAGCTGTTTATTTAAAATTTGCCCAGTGGGCAGAAAGTGGTGGAACTTTGTTCCAGGATTGGTATAAGGATGAACCCGGATACAGAAATAATTCATTTATTTACACTCATTATTAATTTTTATTTGGGTAATAAAAAACCCCGGAGTTCTGATCCGGGGTTTTTTTATGTATAAAGGAAACAATTACAATGGAATATTTCCATGTTTCTTTGGAGGAGTATTGTCAGTTTTATTTTTTGTCATTTCAAGAGCCTGAACAATTTTTTTACGAGTTTCGTGTGGGTAAATGATCTCATCGATATAACCCAAAGCAGCAGCTTTGTATGGGCTGGCAAAATTTTCGCGGTATTCAATTACCTTTTCTTTTCTTTCTTCTTCAGAGAGATTTCTGTAAATGATATTTACTGCACCATCCGGTCCCATAACAGCAATTTCAGCTGTTGGATATGCATAGTTTACATCAGCGCCTATATGCTTGCTCGACATCACATCATAAGCACCACCATAAGCTTTACGAGTTATTATGGTAATTTTTGGCACAGTAGCTTCTGCAAATGCATAAAGCAATTTTGCTCCATGCTTAATTATTCCTCCAAATTCCTGAGCTGTTCCCGGTAGGAAACCCGGCACATCTTCAAAAGTAATAAGTGGTATGTTGAAAGCATCACAAAAACGAACAAATCTGGCGGCTTTTGTAGAACTGGCTATATCCAAAACTCCGGCAAGTACCGATGGTTGGTTAGCAACTATACCAACAGGTTTGCCGGCAATACGTGCAAAGCCAACTATAATATTCTGGGCATAATGTGGCTGAACTTCAAGGAAATGATTATTATCAATAACAGGCATAATTATATCGAACATATTATAAGGCTTGTTCGGATCCTCTGGAATGATTTTATCAAGTTTTGGTTCAAGCCTTTCCAGATCATCAGTACAAATCTTTTGAGGAGGATCTTCCATATTATTGGATGGAATAAAGCTCATTAGCTCTCTAATCATCATAACTGCCTGCTCATCATCATCTGCAGTAAAGTGAGCTACTCCCGATTTCTTATTGTGAGCCATAGCACCACCAAGATCTTCCATTGTTACATCCTCGTTTGTTACTGTTTTTATAACATCGGGACCGGTAACGAACATAAAAGATGTTTCCTTAACCATTAGTATAAAATCGGTTATTGCTGGTGAGTAAACCGCACCTCCGGCACATGGTCCAAGAATTGCAGAAATCTGAGGAATTACTCCCGAGCTTCTAACATTTCTATAAAAGATATCTGCATATCCTGCAAGACTTTCCACGCCCTCTTGAATACGAGCACCACCAGAATCATTAAGTCCAATTACTGGTGCCCCCATTTTCATAGCAAGATCCATTATCTTTATAATCTTATCTGCATTTGCACGACTCAATGAGCCACCGGCAACAGTAAAGTCTTGTGCAAAAACATACATCAGTCTACTCTCGATTTTACCATATCCTGTTACTACACCGTCGCCTAGAGGCTTAGTATTTTCCATCCCGAAATCGGTACAGCGATGAGTAACAAATTTATCGATTTCAACAAAAGTACCAGCGTCAAACAGATGATCAATACGCTCTCTTGCTGTAAGCCTGCCAGCCTTATGTTGTTTATCAATTCGAAGTTGTCCTCCGCCCAGTTCGGCTAATTGACTTTTTTCCTCAAGTATTTCTATTTTTGATTTTGGCAACATTTTTTCTATTTTTTGTATAAATGAGTGAATGATTATTTGTTTGAATAATTAGTACTGCTTCTAGTTAATTGTTACCTACATAAGGCAATTTAATTATTCAAGCATTATAAGGGGCTGGTCGCCCTCAATATTATCTCCTTCTTTTACTAATATTTTCATAATTGTCTTGTCTTTTACAACCTTATATTCACTTTCCATTTTCATGGCAGAAACAACAATAACTGTATCGCCACCTTTAACTTTATCTCCCTCCTTAACAAGGATTTTTACAATTTTGCCGGGCATTGGAGTAAAAATGTAGGAATGATCTTCATTCTCAGATTCTTTCCTGTTATTTTTATAACGCGACTCTGCATCAATAACATCAATATCAAATGAATTATAAAGAGTTGTTGCGTGATAGGATTTTTTATCCTTCGATATTAACTCGATATTATATGAAATTCCTCCATACAATACTGAGTAAACCCCCTTTTCAACTTCCACTATATCAACTTTATATGTCCTGCCATCAACACATACCTCCATAATATCGCCATCAATACTTAGTAACTCGATATTTGATTGTTTATCATCAACTTTAATTTCGTATCCCATAACTACCTTTTAACAATGCGATTATAAACGTGTAACATTTCTTTTTCTACCAAAAGCTTTCCAATTACCATCCACTGGCTTACAGTAACGATGTTCCTTAAATTTTTCAATATTATTTAAGTAGTCAACAAATACCGCTATTGTAGCCATATCCTTAACTCGTTGCGGTGATGTTTTTATAGGCGCAAGGTATTTTTCATTGTCCTGAATAAAATGTGTATTGTATTTGCCATTAACGAAATCGGGCACATCAAGAATACGATTGAGGAATGGAATTGTAGTTTTTATACCAGTAATTTTGTAAGCGTAAAGGGCTCGTCTTAACCTATCAATTGCTTCCTGTCGGGTCATTGCCCACACTATGAGTTTCGATATCATCGGGTCGTAATGAATTGGGATTTCATAGCCCGTATAAACATAACCATCATGCCTTACCCCAAGGCCCAAAGGTTCGGTCATATGCTCAATCTTGCCTGGGTTAGGCATAAAATTATTATCAGGGTCTTCAGCATAAATTCTTACTTCGATAGCATGTCCTGTTTGTTTAAGATCTTCTTGCTTAAACTCAAGTGGTTTATTATTTGCAATATTTATTTGTGTTTTAACAAGATCAATACCAACAACCCTTTCAGTAATAGGATGCTCTACCTGAAGGCGGGTATTCATTTCGAGGAAATAGTAATTTAGATCATCATCTACTATAAATTCAATGGTTCCTGCTCCTGAATAATTTACTGCCTTTGCCGCTGCAACAGCATGATTTCCCATTTCAGTTCTAACTTTTTCCGTCATTATTGGTGATGGGGTTTCTTCAACAACCTTTTGGTGACGACGTTGTACAGAACACTCTCTTTCAAATAAGTGAACGCAATTTCCATGGTTGTCGGCAACAATCTGAAATTCAATATGGTGAGGTGAGCTAATGTACTTTTCAATATATACAGCATCATTCGAAAATGAAGACAAAGCCTCAGATTTTGCTGATGTAATAGCAGATACAATATCTTCTGCTCTAGTTACCAATCTCATGCCTTTACCACCACCTCCGGCACTGGCTTTAATCATCACAGGTAATCCTATTTCATTAATTACCTCGATTGCTTTCTTGATATCAGTTATTGGTTCAGTTGTGCCGGGAACAACCGGTACATTGGCGCTTTGCATCTTTTTACGTGCAGTAATTTTATCACCCATGGTATTTATAGCATAGGATGAAGGCCCAATAAATATAATTCCTTCTTTCTTACATCGATCAGTAAATTCAGCATTTTCTGATAAAAATCCATATCCGGGATGAATTGCATCAGCACCACTTTTTTTGGCAGCATCAATAATATTGTCAATTACAAGGTAGCTTTCATTGGAGGGTGCAGGGCCAATGTTATATGCTTCGTCAGCAAATCGCACGTGCATTGAAGTTCTGTCGGCATCAGAATAAACAGCAACAGACTCAATACCCATTTCCCTACAACTTCTCATTACTCTTATGGCAATCTCTCCCCTATTGGCAACAAGTATCTTTTTAATCATAAAATTTACTTTAAAACACAGGATGTCAGGCATTTTTATAAATAGCCCATGTGTTATTGAACGCGTAAAGATATAAAAATATGAAAATAAGCCTATATTCATATGTTATTTCCTATTCAAAAAATATATCTTTGGGTATTATTCAGGTAAACAGAAATGAAACTAAGCTTGCCCATATTAATTATTCTATCAATATTTTTTTCCTTAACAATTTTTGCTCAAGTTGGAAAGGTTGAACAGTATTCAAATGCAAAAACTGCTCTAATAATTGACAGCCTGGAGCAGGTAATATCAAATTCGCCAGAAATTGTCAATAGAGATGTATTATATCAACTAGCCCATCTTTACCAACATATCGATCAGGATCAGGCTAAAATGTTTGCCCATCAATTTATTTTTACTAGCGACAGTTTAACATCTGCGATAAAGCTTAATAGTATATATGGATTATTAGCAAATATTCATGAGTCTCAAAAAAAACAAGATTCAAGTTATTATTATTTGACTCTGCAAAGCGGTTTATCAGATGATTCCAGATTGGAAAATAATGATGCTATTAAGCAAAAGTATTTGGGTAATTATAATGGAAACAATAGAGAAAATGAAATAATTGGTTTTAGCACCATAAATTTTTTCATTATTCTTATACTTATAATTCTCATATTAATTATAGTTGCATATTATTCAGTTTCCAAAAAGAAGAATGCTCAGAGAGAAGCTGTAAAAAATAAGGAGCTTGAGCTTGCAAATACAAAGCTTCAACAGTTTAGTGACGAACTTCAGCAAGAGATTATGGCCAACACTATTGACAGGGCTATTGAGTTAGAGGAAACCAGCAATGTAATTGTTAAACTCAGGAAATCTCTTAAAAAAGCAGAGGAGTCAAATTATCTTAAGAATGCTTTTCTTGGAACAATGAGTCATCAAATACGAACCCCTTTGTGTGGGATTATGGGATTCTCGGATATGTTAGAGACAGAACTTGCTCTAAGGGGTAATGAAGATCTTTACGAGTTTGCAAAAAACATTAAAGAAGCGGGTGAAAAGTTAATGAGCCTTATCACAAACATTATTGATATATCCAGTATCGAAGCAAATATTCTGGAACTCAATATTGTTTCATGCGATTTAAATGATATTGTAAGAAGTGTTGAAAAGGAATATGTATTTAAAGCCAAAGAAAAGGGGCTAATTTTTAAAACAAAGTTTGATAAGGATATTCCTGCTATATATGCTGACAAAGATAATCTGGTAAAAGTATTGAAAGTTGTTATGGATAATGCTATTCAATATACCAGCAAGGGTTTTGTTACAATTTCTACCAACTATAATTCTAAAAAAAATACGGCGACAATTGAAGTAAAGGACAAGGGAATTAGTATTGATACCGAAACCATGAAAATGTTAATTGAGTCGTTTGATTATTCAAAACATGGAAGTTCACTAACATATCAGGGTAGTGGTCTTGGACTAATACTGGCACATAGGCTAATTACACTAATGAACGGCAGTCTGGAGTTGGTATCTGAAAAAGAAATAGGAACAGAAGTGGGTATTACACTACCTTGCTTATTAGCTGAGGGGCAAATTGATGGGGATAAAAACACATTAGAAAATGCAACCATAATTAATGCTCCCGAATACGGAAGACTTAAGATTTTTATAGTTGAAGATGATAGAATGAATCGTATGGTACTGGAAAAAATGCTTAAGAAAACGGGTGAAATAACCACAGCTTTTGATGGTGATGATGCCCTTAAGAAACTTAAGAAAACCAGTTCATCAGGAAATTATTATGATGTAATGCTATTTGATATTAACCTTCCTGCACCATGGGATGGAATGAAACTCATGAGGGAGATTAGAAAACGGTTTCCTCATACAAATAACACACCATTTATTGCCCAAACTGCATATGCCATGTCGGGCGATAAGGATTTGTATCTTGATGCAGGTTTTAACGACTACATTTCGAAACCCATTAATAAAACTGAGTTGATAACGATGATTCAAAAGCAATTGGAACTGTTTAAAAATCGATAGTCCTTAATACCAGAAAACGATTGCGCTGTTAAACATCATGCTGCAAACTTCCAATAAATATTTCGCTATATGTGGTTGTTGTAATGATTTCTATAACAAGATTTAAGAAATAAACATAAATTTGTAGTCTGTTTTAAAAACAATAAAATTATAAAGATGAAAACAAGAATATCTGATAAAGTTAAACCAGGTTTTGTTTTTGGTGATGACTTAAAAACAATATTTGAAATAGCAAAACAAAATAAATTCGCAATACCTGCTGTAAACGTAGTTGGCACCGATTCAACTAATGCAGTAATGGAAGCTGCAAAAGATGTTAACTCTCCGGTAATTGTCCAGTTTTCAAATGGAGGTGGCGCATTTTATGCAGGAAAGGGACTATCAAACGAAAATGAAAAAGCTGCTATTGCAGGATCTGTTTCTGGGGCATTACATGTACATAAACTTGCAGAGTTATATGGTATTCCTGTAATTTTACATACCGATCATGCAGCTAAAAAACTATTGCCTTGGATAGATGGGTTGCTTGATGCTGGTGAAATTCATTTTAAAGAAACTGGTAAGCCATTGTTTAGTTCACATATGCTCGACCTAAGTGAAGAACCACTCGAAGAAAATCTTGAAATTTGCAGTAGATATCTCGAAAGAATGAGCAAAATGGGAATGACCCTTGAAATAGAACTTGGTATTACCGGAGGAGAAGAAGACGGTGTTGATAATTCTGATATCGACAGCTCGAAATTATATACTCAACCCGAAGAAGTAGCAAGGGCGTTTGAAGTACTTTCGAAAGTTAGCGATAACTTTACTATTGCTGCGGCTTTTGGCAATGTTCATGGTGTATATAAACCAGGTAATGTAAAATTGGAACCTGCGATTCTAAAAAATTCACAGGCTTTTATTAGTGAGAAATATAATAAAGAACACAACTCAGTAAATTTTGTATTCCATGGTGGATCAGGTTCAGAAGCATCAAAAATCAAAGAAGCTATCTCCTACGGAGTTATTAAGATGAATATTGATACTGATACCCAATGGGCTGCATGGGATGGCGTACGTGAATATGAAGCAAAGAATCATGACTACCTTCAAGGACAAATTGGTAATCCTGATGGTGAGGATGTGCCAAATAAAAAATACTACGACCCCAGAAAATGGCTTAGGGCTGGTGAAGTATCGATGGTAATAAGATTAATAAGAGCTTTTGAAGAGCTAAATTGTATTGATAGATATTAGTGTGAAAGATGGGGTAATGGAGTAGTGGAGTGATGGGTTAATGGAGATTGTATGTTGCAACCCAATATTCCAATACTCCAACACTCGAATACTCCAACTCTAAAAAAAAGACTTAATCAAAATAAATGCTCGATTATCCTCCAAAAATATTACTTGCATTTGGTGAAACCTTTTCAGTTGAATGGGAAGAATTTTACAATTGGCTTTTGGAGAATGGTTATCCTGAGTTGGCAGCCCTAAGTAGTGGAATTAGAGGTAGCGATGAAGCCATCGAGTGGCTCGTAAAAAATAAGTTTCCACAATATGCTGCATTCGATGGTGCCATTGATAACAAACCACAAGCATACGCATGGCTTCGTGAATATGAATTCGATTTTCTGGTAATTTTTGCCGATGCAATAAACCAAAAACCCCATGCCATAGCCTGGTTTAATGAAAATAACCTTGAAATATTTACTGTGCTTGCTGCAAAAATACATAGCTTCCGTAATAATCAAACCTTCGATTATCATAAGTTACATTTTTAGGTAGTAATCCTTCCATCAATTTCAAATAATTGAGCAAGCAACCTTTTTGCGATTATAATTGTTATATTTGTATAATAACCTTTGTTTTAGTACTTCACTTATTGTTATTTAACTCAGTAAAAATGTATTAACCATGCGAAAAATCTATTTGGGACTAATTATAAGTCTTTTAACAAGCAGTACCTTTGGGCAACAAATTAAATTTGAGCAAGTACTTCCATTACCACCAGTACCACAAAATATTGCCGTAATTGCCGGAGTTAACTTTAGCTCTACTACTTTTGCTGACATTGATAATGACAACGACCAAGATCTTTTAATTACTGGTGAAACTAGGTACAATAATCGGATTACTAAACTATATGAAAATGATGGAAATGGCAACTTCGCTGAGGTTAAAAATACACCTTTTCCTGGAGTAAGAAGGTCTTCAGTTGCATTCTCAGATATAGATAATGATAACGACCTGGATGTTTTAATTACCGGTGAAGATCAATCATTTGGCAACATTTCCATGCTTTATATAAATGATGGAAAGGGCAATTATACAAAGGCAATCAATACGCAGTTTATTGCTGTAAGTAATGGATCTGTTGCCTTCGCTGATATTGATAATGACAATGATCAGGATTTATTAATTACAGGTGAAAATGAATCAAATAATGGAAGCGCAAATCTATATAGAAATGATGGAAGTGGTAACTTTTCTTTTGTTTCAGGCACCCCTTTTGAAGCAGTTAGATTTAGTTCAATTGGTTTTGCCGATATTGATAATGACAGCGATCAGGATCTCTTGATTATTGGGTTAAATGCAACCGGTAATATGATTGCAAAACTTTATTGTAATGATGGAAACGGTAATTATACAGAAGTTCCTGGAGCATCCTTTGTTGGTGACATGTATGCTACTATTGCTTTTTCTGATAATGATAATGATAATGATGTGGATGTGTTAATCAGTGGAAATTATACAACAAGACAATATACAAATGATGGTAACGGCAATTTTATTAGAGTAATTGGCGCTTTCGGAGATGAATCTAGTACATCCCTTGCAATTGCCGATATTGATAACGACAATGATGTAGATGTATTACTTTATAGATTGTGGAGTCACCCAAAACTTTACACTAATGATGGAAGTGGAAATTTTACATTTGATACATTATCATATTTTGATAAGGCTAGTCTTGGTTCGTTAGCATTTGCTGATATTGATAATGACAATGATTATGATGTTCTAATTTCTGGATCAGATGGTTATATATCTACTAAACTCTATATAAACAACGGAACAGGTAACTTTACTGTTGTTACAGGAGCATCTTTTGATCAGTCTGTTTCCAATAGTCCCTGTGCATTTGCTGATATTGATAATGATAGCGATCAGGATATATTGTTTATTGGAAATGGTATGCTATACACCAACGATGGAACAGGAAATTACACTAAGAGTACTGAAACACTTTTTGAAGGGATTTCAGGTGGCTCAATGGCTTTTGCCGATATCGATAACGATAATGATCAGGACTTGTTAATCACAGGATATAGAAGTCCAGCAACTTATGGGCTTGCAGAACTCTACAAGAATGATGGAGAAGGAAATTACACTGAGATTATTCAGCCTTTAATCAAATGTTATAGTGGCACCGTCAACTTTGCTGATATTGATAATGACAATGATCAGGATTTGTTAATAACTGGTGGTTGGTCAGATGAATACTGGGATTATCCTATGACACAGCTATATATCAATAATGGAATTGGCGTTTTTACTCCAAAAGTATCACCTCTTGTTAAGGTTATCTACAGCGCAGTTGCTTTTGCTGATATTGATAACGATTACGATCAGGACGTAATAATATCAGGTAATGTAGATTGGTGGATCGGAGGAAATACCACAAAACTTTATACTAATGATGGGAATGGCAGCTTTACAGAAGTTTTAGAGTCTCCACTTGAGGGAGTTACAAATGGTTCAATTACTTTTGCTGATATCGATAATGATGAAGATCAAGATTTATTTATTAACGGTAATATTTTTCTAAATAATGGAAGTGGCTATTTTGTTAAGTCAGATGAGTTAACTTTTGAATGGCGAGATGGCTATTCCTGTAAGTTTGTTGATATTGATAACGACAATGATCAAGATATATTTATCACAGGATTATCAAATACAAGTACTTCCACAAAATTATTTTCCAATGACGGAAGTGGCAATTTTACTGAGGTTTCAAGTATAAATATCGATGGAGTCATGTATGGTGGTATCCACATTGCAGATATCGACAACGATAACGACCAGGATGTATTAATAAGGGGCACTAGTATTTCAGGTCTCTCCTCAAAACTCTACCGAAATATTTCAATTCTTACAGATGGTACTTTTGAAGATGGTAGTATGGATATGGTTACCCTTTTTCCAAACCCAACTAATGGTTTAGTAAATATTGAATTAGGTAAACTTGTGGATGTATCAATAAAAGTGACTAACATTGGAGGTAGTTTAATTTATCATGAAGAAAAAATTAATGCTTCAAGCTATCAACTAGAAATAGTTGGAACTCCGGGAATTTATATTGTAGAAGTAGCTAGTGGTGAGGCAAAACAAGTAGCAAAGGTTGTAAAGAAATAGAGAATCTGTTAAAGTATCCAATAAAAACTAGTTTTGTAAAAAAATATCGACCATGAAAAAGCAAGTTCTCTCAGCAACTATACTATTAATTGCATTTGTCCTACTTATAGTATCATGTGATTCCACTGCAAAAAGAGCAGAGGCTAAAAAAGATGGCATTAACGTAGGAAACATAACCCCTGATAATAAAGCAAGTGGAAATTTAACCATAACGATTGGTGAAGCTTCCGAACTTATGGTAAAGCATAATCGGCTTACAGAAAAAGTGTTTATTTATACATACACACAAGCGTGGATTGAAACAATCCAAATCAGTGAAAACAAGTACAATTACTATCTTGGCCTCGAAGCCAGTCTGGAAGGTAAAAACAACGAAAGAGCGTATAGCTGCTATTCCATTTATACTGAATTGGAGCTAACCAACAACAATTTGATCTTTTACCCAGATGCATTCCAGCAATCCTGCAGAGGTAAATTTTGCCAAAGTTGTAAGCTGGTATTATTTGAAAATAATGAAATTGGTTGTGATTGCGTATCATCTGTTAATGACCCTGAAAATAAATCAGAAGGAAAGTGCAATCATAGCATTTCCAGAGTTATGAGTGAAGAACAGGAAAAAAATGATGAAATATAGTTGGAGGCAAGAAACAATAGACAAGAGACAAGATTAAAGAATCAGGATTTAATAATGTGCATATAAATTTAGATAAGACCCGCCGGGTTTTTTCAACCCGTCGGGTCTGGCTTGGAAAAGACAAGGCTTTCGAAGCTTCTGAAACCAAGGAGTTTACTTTTGTAAATGACTGTTTCAAAAGCGAGAGTAACGTAGTATTTGATGTTTTCTTATAGCCACTAAATAAAAGAGCCAAGATTCAGGGTTCGATAATCGACACATCCTGAATCTTGGCTCTTAAATCTAGTATCCTTTTAATTATATCGGATAATCCTTAAATATTTCTGATGATTTCATTAGGATGTCTACATATTGCGCTCTGCGATATGCATAAGGATCCTTAATGTTTTTCTTACTTAGGTTACCCCTGAAATCTTCAAGTGTTTCATATTGTTTGTTGGCCATCCAAATTTCCATATCCTCGAGCATTTTTGTAATTTGCTGTGGGCCATGTTTGTAAATGGCACTAACCACCTCAACAACATTTGCACCTGCCAATATCATTTTAATAACATCTTCGCCGGTAAATATTCCTCTGTTTGCACATATGTCAGCATTAATATTATCATACAGCAAACCTACATAACGCAATGGTAAACGACTATCATACTCTGAGCTAAGATTATATGGGAAAATCATTTTTTCCAAATTGATATTAATGTCAGGATGGAAAAGACGGTTAAAAAGTACAAACCCATCAACCCCTCTGCGATCCATTTCTTTAAATGTATACAGTGGGTTTGTATAGAACGGACTTAATTTAACACTTACAGGAATTTTAACTGTAGCTTTAACTTTTTCGATTATGTCAAGTTCCGAATTAAGAATCGAACGGCCTTCCATTTCAAAGTCCTTAGGGTTATTATAGAAGTTCAGCTCGAGCGCATCTGCACCAACATCTTCAAGTTTTTTCGCGTATTCTACCCAAGTATCATCGTAAATTGCATTCAAACTTGCAATCACAGGAATGCCAACTGCTTTTTTTGCATCTGCAAAATTCATCAAGAAATCTTCAGGCCCTGAATCAAAAGTATCGGCAAATCCAGATGACATTTCTGCATGACGCTCTTCGTTACCGGTCATTGTTTGATCCATTTGAAGGTTTTCCAAATGTATCTGCTCTTCGAACAGCGATTTATATACTATTGCCGCAGCACCAGCATCTTCAAGTTTCTTTATTGTATCAAGGTCGGTTACGAGATTGCTTGCTCCAACGATTATTGGATTCTTTAATTCGAGTCCTAGGTATTTTGTCGACAGGTCCATATTAACTATTTTTAGACATTATTTTTCTTGGCTGTAAAATTACGATATTTTCATTTCTAATTTAACATCTTGCAATCTAAATTGATTTTAAATTGCATGTTTTAGTGCTATTAATTAGACAAAACAGGATGTTAAATTTGTTGAAATGAGTAATTTCGCGACAATTCATAAATAAGAATATTCTTTACAACTTTCTTAATATATAAATCATGAACAGAAAGAAAAAATTTATCACATGTGAAGGTAACTATGCCGCTGCGTATATTGCATATATGTTTAGTGAAGTAGCTGCCATTTACCCTATTACCCCATCATCTGATATGGCAGAATACATTGACCAATGGGCTGCCAACGGAAAGAAAAATATTTTTGGTGAAACAGTAAAAGTTGCTGAGATGCAATCAGAAGGCGGTGCTTCAGGCGCGGTCCATGGATCATTACAAGCTGGTGCTTTAACAAGTACATTCACGGCTTCGCAGGGTTTATTGCTGATGATACCAAATATGTATAAAATGGCTGGTGAGTTACTTCCAGCAGTATTCCACGTTAGTGCCAGAAGCCTCGCCGCACAAGCACTATCGATTTTTGGCGATCATAGTGATGTTATGAGTACACGTCAGGCTGGTTTTGCAATGTTAGCTACCAGTAGTGCTCAGGAAATTATGGACTTAGCCGGAATTGCTCACCTTGCAGCAATTAAATCAAGAATTCCATTCATTCATTTCTTCGATGGTTTCAGAACTTCTCATGAGTTATTGAAAGTTGAAGCAATGAATCAGAATGAGATGGCAAAATTAGTTGACTACGATGCACTTCAAAGGTTTAGAGATAATGCTCTTAATCCGGAACATCCCGTAACAAGAGGTACTGCACAAAACCCGGATATTTATTTCCAATCACGCGAAGCTTCATCTAAATTTTATGATGTTATTCCTGATATGGTTGAAGATTATATGCAGGAAATCAAAAGGATAACAGGACGCGAATACCACCCATTTACCTATTATGGTTCTGAAGATGCTGAAGATATTATTGTTGCCATAGGTTCAATTACCGAAGTAATAAAAGAAGTTATTGATTATAAAATTGCCAATGGCGAAAAAGTTGGTTTAATAACTGTTCATCTTTACCGTCCATTCTCCGAAAAATATTTCATGAAAGCTTTCCCAAAGACTGCCAAAAGAGTCGCAGTTCTTGATAGAACTAAAGAAATAGGAGCCAATGGCGAACCTTTATATCTTGATATTAGGGACTTATTTTACGGGAAAGAGAATGCGCCAATGATTATTGGTGGTCGCTATGGCCTTAGCTCAAAGGATACTACTCCTGCTATGATTATAAGCGTTTATGACAACCTTGCTTCCAAAAAGCCTAAAAATGGTTTTACTGTTGGTATAGTTGATGATGTTAAATTCACATCGTTACCATTGTTACCAGAAATAAGTGTAGCTCCAGCTGGAACTTATGAAGCTAAATTTTATGGTTTAGGTGCAGATGGTACAGTTGGTGCCAACAAAAATTCAATTAAAATTATTGGTGATTCAACTGATAAGTACTGCCAGGCATATTTTTCGTATGATTCTAAAAAATCAGGTGGTATAACTATATCACACCTAAGATTTGGTGATAACGTTATCCGTTCACATTATTTGGTGGGAACTCCTAATTTTGTTGCTTGCCATGTTCCGGCATATCTCGAAAAATATGATATGCTTAAGGGACTTAGAAAAGGAGGAATATTTTTATTAAACAGTATTTGGGATGTTGACGAAACAAAAGATCGGCTTCCTGATAACATGAAAAAATACCTTGCTGAAAATAACATTAATTTTTATATCATTAATGCGACCAAAATAGCTGATGAGATAGGATTAGGAAATCGTACTAACACGATTATGCAGTCTGCTTTCTTTAAAGTTGCCGAAGTAATTCCTTACGAAGATGCTGTTAAGGAAATGAAAACTGCAATTTTGAAATCCTATGGTAACAAAGGTGAAGAAATTGTAAATATGAATAATGCTGCTGTTGACAATGGTGGACAAGTAGAAAAAGTTGAAGTTCCTGCTGAATGGAAAAATATAGTTGTTGGTCCTACGGAAGCTGACAAAAATATTCCTGATTTCATTAAAAATGTGGTAAATCCAATTAACCTTCAAAAGGGTGATAGTCTGCCTGTAAGTATATTTAATGGTCGCGAGGATGGTACATTCCCTAATGGAACAACGGCCTTTGAAAAACGCGGTGTTGCAACTAATGTGCCGGAGTGGATTGAAGATAATTGTATCCAATGTAATCAATGCGCACATGTTTGTCCGCATGCTGCAATTCGTCCTTTCTTGTTAACAGATGAAGAGGCTGCAAATGTACCTGAAGGTACTAGGTTAATTCAAGGTGCAGGGCCGATTAAAGCGTTTAAATACCGTATTCAGGTAAGTACTCTAGATTGCACAGGTTGTGGAGTTTGCGTTGAGGTTTGTCCTTCAAAAGTTAAATCACTTGTTATGGAACCAATTGGCACACAACTGGATGAAATTGATAGATGGAATTATATGCACGAAAAAGTTGGATATAAAGAGGACATCGTACCAAAAGATAAGAGTGTTAAGAACAGTCAATTTGCTCAACCATTATTTGAATTTTCGGGAGCTTGTGCCGGTTGTGGCGAAACTCCTTATATCAAAACTGTAACCCAGTTGTTTGGTGAGAGAATGATGATAGCAAATGCAACAGGTTGCTCTTCTATCTATGGAGGGTCAGCACCAGCTACACCTTATTGTAAACACGAAGAAAGTGGTAAAGGTCCGGCTTGGGCAAATTCATTATTTGAAGATAATGCTGAATTTGGTTTTGGAATGTCGATAGGAGTTGAAAAACTAAGAGAACGTTTGGCAATAAAGATGCACGAAGCAATTGATAATGTTTTTTCAGCTGAGTCGAAAGAAGCAATGAAAGAATGGATTGATAGTAAGGACATGGCAAATGAATCAGTCATAGCTTCAAAAAAAGTAGTTGCTGCTCTTAAAAAAGAGAATAGTCCTCTAGCTAAAGAAATCCTAAAGCTTGAGCAATACATGGTAAAAAAATCACAATGGATATTTGGTGGTGACGGCTGGGCCTACGATATTGGTTTTGGTGGACTTGATCATGTTCTTGCTTCTGGTGAAGATGTGAACGTCCTGGTTATGGATACTGAGGTTTATTCTAATACAGGTGGTCAGGCATCAAAAGCAACTCCAACAGGATCCGTAGCTAAATTTGCAGCATCTGGTAAGAAAATCAGAAAGAAAGATCTAGGAGCTATGGCTATGACATATGGCTATGTTTATGTTGCGCAAATTGCAATGGGAGCAAGCCAATCACAAGCATTTAAAGCTATAAAAGAAGCTGAAGCTTATCCAGGACCATCTCTTATTATTGCGTATTCACCCTGTATTGCACATGGTATTAAAGGTGGAATGAGTGGAGCTCAGCAAGAAGAGAAATTTGCTGTTGAAGCAGGATACTGGCATACTTACAGATATAATCCAGAGGTTGAAGCTGAAGGTAAGAATCCATTTACTCTTGATTCAAAGGAACCAGATTGGGCCAGATTCCAGGAATTCCTTGCTAATGAAGTTAGATATGCTTCACTTAAAAAAACATTCCCGATGGAAGCTCGTAAATTGTTTGCTGCATCAGAAGAAGATGCAAAGTGGAGATATAGAAATTATGCCAGAATGGCAAGCATGGATTATTCTAAATAGAATAAACGATTGATATGAAGGATGCTTTGGAAAAGGCATCCTTTTTTTTTACTTTTAACTTTTCTTAGGTTTTAACTTAAGAAAAGATGGTTAGAAATGTTTATATAAAAAATGTGATTATGAAAACAACAAATATCTATTTATTCCTTGTAGTCTTCCTTATTGGATTAATATCTAGTTGCGAACAAGCGAAAGATGAAGTAGTGGTGGTAGCAAATAATGATTACTTACTGATGTCAACTCTATTTCAGCAAAATGCAGCTGAGAAAAGAGCTCTGTCGTATCAAGCATACAATATTGCCAAATTAATGCTCAATAATGAACTTAGAATGGGCAGGTTAACAAAGAAACTGGCAATAGTTGTTGATATTGATGAAACAGTGTTGGATAATAGTCCGTTTGAGGCCAAAAGTATACTGGAGAATACTGAATATCCAACCTACTGGAACCATTGGTGCGAATTGGCAAATGCAGTTCCTTTAGCAGGATCGGTAGAGTTGCTGTTATATGCTGAATCAAAAGGTGTTGATGTTTTTTATATTACTAATCGGAAAATTGCACTCATGGACGCTACTTTAAAAAACCTTAAGGATAAAGGATTTCCATTTGCTGATAAGGAACATATTTTAATGAGAACCGATGAGTCAAACAAGGAACCAAGGCGGAAAATTGTTGAAGCAAATCATCATATAGTATTATTGATGGGTGATAACCTTGGCGATTTTTTACATGATTTTGATGACAAATCGATAGAAGAAAGATTTGCCTTAACCGATAGTTTAAGAAACGAGTTCGGACATCGATTTATAATGTTGCCAAACCCTATGTATGGTAGTTGGGTTAATGAATTATTCAACAATAATTTAAAACTTTCAAAAGAGGAAAAGATTGAGATATTTAAAAAGAAACTTATTAGTTTCTAATTTTATTGTTTTGATCCAAAATACAAAGCCACTGATTCACAGATTAAGATGATCATTCAAATCATAATCTGTGAATCAGTGGCTATTTTTATTGTAAGTATTTTAATACTAGTTTATTTCCATAAAGAATGGAAGTCGAGCCTGAACCCCTTTCATCTCTTTTAATGTTTGAATATTTTGGTAGTACTTGTAATACTCGCCAAGTTCATTTTTAACAATCGTTTTACTGGCCTGACCCGTTAATTCCTCCATTAATTGCTCAATGAATTCTTTTTGTTGAGGATAAGTTACAATACGATAGCTATCACCGAGCTCAGCTTTTTCAGCTGCATAGGCAATAGCATCTTCAATACCACCAAAGCTATCAATTAAGCCTAATTCCAAAGCATCTACTCCCGACCATACTCTTCCTTTGGCAATGCTATCAACATAAGTAACATCGAGATGGCGGCTAGTTGCTACCAACTCAGTAAAATCAGTGTAAATCTTACTTATAACTTCATCGAGTTTAGCATGTTGATAGGGGCTAAGAGGCTTCATCACATCGATAAAATTGGAATTTTCGTTGGTCATTATATTATCGACATTGATACCTAGCTTTTTATTAAAGAAACCTTCCAGGTTCGGAATTATTCCAAATACACCAATTGATCCGGTTATCGTAGTTGGTTGTGCAAAAATATAATCGGCGCTGGTGGAAATCCAATAACCTCCCGATGCCGCAAGGTTACCCATTGAAACAATAACAGGCATATCTTTACTAGCCAGTTCAACCTCACGTCTGATAACTTCCGAAGCCAGTGCATCACCACCACCTGAATTCACTCTAAAAACAATAGCTTTAACCTTTTCGTTTGTGCGGGCTTTGCTTATTGCTTCTGCTGTAGTTTCTGATCCAATATTAGTTCCATCGCCTTCCCCCTGTACAATACTTCCCTCGGCAAAAACAATTGCAATTTTATCTCTCTTCAATCCTTCAGTTTCTTTAACTTTTGCACTAGTGTACTTTCCATAAGTCACAAGATTGAGTTTTTCATCTTCTTTAATTCCTGTTTTCTCCTTTAGCATGGCAATAACTTCATCACGATAAACAGCTCCATCTATAAATTTGTATTCAAGAGCTTTTTCGGCTGTTGAAAGCTCTAATTTATTTGCAATCATGGTTAATTCTTCAATACTTATTCCTCTGTTTTCTGAAATTGCAGTGATTAACTTTCCCCAAATAGAATTTAACAATTCTTCCAATTGCTCACGATTTGCTTTACTAACGTGTTCAAGCATTAGTGGTTCAACTGCACTCTTGTATTTATTGTTTGGTCCTCTAACAATCTGTATGTCAATATCTAATTTATCGAGCATACCTTTAAAAAACATTAGTTGTGCTTGAAGCCCTTTGAAAAGAATAGATCCTTCGGTGTTTAGGTATATTTCATCAGCAAGGCTTGCTAGGTAATATGCTTTTTGGTCGTAACCATTAGCGTAGCTTATAATAAATTTACCTGATTCTTTGAATTCCAGTAGCTTATTTCTAATCTCTTCTGTGGTTGCCATTCCTGCCGGAATAGATTCCATATCCAGAAATATTCCGTCAATTCTTGAGTCTTTAGCTGCTTTATCAATATTTTTTAGGATTTCATACAGGCCAATTGGTTTTTTCGATTTCATTGTTGCGAAATCAAATCCCTCAAAAGGGTTCTCAGAACTTCTATCTTTAATTTCAGTATCCCATGAAATGTGAAGTATTGAATGCTCTTTAAGTTTCACTTCTTTATCACCCGACATGGCTACCAACGATGCAATCATTCCGGCGAACATTAAAAAAATCACAATAATTGTGAGGATGGTACCTGCAAAAGAGGCAAACATAAATTTAAAAAACTGTTTCATAGTTATATATTTTATTGGATTATATAGAAAGTACAATATTAACAAATTACTGTGAATAATTAAAACACAAGTCTTCTAAATAATATATCTCATTTGCTGATATTTATATCATGCTAAATTCAAAAGCGAAATATGCTATTATATTGATTAAGAGTAAGAAATTATTACTCACTCTACTTTTGGTTCAATTTAGTATTGGATCATATACCTACTCTGAAATAGCAACTCACCCAATCAGTCCTAATAAACTCACCAGGTCGAACCTAGTAGTTCTTAAACCAATTAAGATTGATTTTTCAGGTTACTATTTAAATCCGGTATCAAATATGTTTAATAAGCCAGTTACGGAAAATAGTATTATTACTCCTTCTGAAAGTATAATGGATGAAGGTAAAATTGAATCGTTAGACCTCGCTATATTTTTAACAAATAACAATCGAAATATCGACTTCAACTCTGCCAAAAATTTAGCTGATTTATATGTGAGCGAAGCAACACAGGAGGGTGTTAATCCCGATCTGGCATTCACCCAAATGTGTCATGAAACAGGATTTTTACGATTCGATGGAATCGTTGATAAAACTCAAAATAATTTCTGTGGACTTGGAGCAACGGGAAATGGTGTTAAAGGAAATTCTTTTCTTGATCAAAAAATAGGAGTGCGGGCACATATCCAACACCTGAAAGCATATGGATCTACACAAGAATTAAGTAATGAATTAGTTGATGAGCGTTTCAGGTTTGTAAAAAGAGGAAGTGTTGTATCACTAACTGATTTAACCGGAAAATGGGCGACTGATATTAAGTATGATAAGAAAATTCGCAATTTACTAACCCGCTTATATAGCCTGTCACACAATAGTGAAGTTGCTGATATTTAATCATTCAAAATCTTTCCTGTATTTTTAATAGATTACCCGCAATATTGCCTCTAAGATTTACTAATTTTGTATTTCTTATTTTACACAATGGCTATTTCAAACAAAGTATTTTTATTGTTAGGAAGCAACATTAATCCAAGAATCAAATATCTTAAAAATGCAGAAAAATTGATTGGAGAAAACATAGGAAATATTACAAAGTTGTCAAAAATTTACGAGTCGAAATCACTTGGATTTAATTCGGATATTGATTTTATTAATAGGGTAATTGAAGTATCAACCGATCTTTCAGCAATTCACGTTCTTGAAATGAGTCTTGAGATTGAAAGCAAATTAGGTAGAAAAAGAGATGCTTTTGGATACTCTAGCCGTACTATCGATATTGATATATTATATTATAATGATTTGATACTTGAAGATGATAAATTAACGATTCCCCATCCAAGATTGCATGAACGTAGGTTTACATTGATACCTTTAGTTGAGATGGCTCCTGATTTCACTCACCCGGTATTTAATATGGTTAATCAGCAATTATTAAATCACTGTCTAGATAACTCAGTTGTAAACGTGTATAATCACTAGCAATATGATGAATTACAATTTTATAGCCATCGAAGGAAATATTGGCGCTGGTAAAACATCACTTGCATCTTTAATAGCAACCGAGTTTAACGCAAAGTTAATTCTAGAACAGTTTGAGGATAATAGTTTCTTGCCTAAATTTTACGAGGATCCAGATAAGTATGCTTTTCCCTTGGAAATGTCTTTCTTGGCATCACGATTTCAACAATTGAAAGATCAGTTAGGTAACAGAGACCTATTTAAGTCGTTTACGATAAGTGATTATTACATTGTAAAATCATTAATTTTTGCCCAGAAAACTTTAGTTGAAGACGAGTTTAAATTGTATACCCGATTCTTTAATATAATATTAAATCAGCTTCCCCGACCAGATTTGTTTGTATACTTATATGTAAAAACACCCAAACTCCAAGAGAATATTAAAATAAGAGGAAGGTCGTACGAGCAAGATATTAAAGATGAGTATTTAGACAAAATTCAAGATGGATATTTTGAATTTATAAAACAACAAAGAAATCTTCCGATTTTAATAATTGACACCAATAATATAGACTTTGTTAAAAATAATGATGATTATAGAAGAATGGTTTCTATTATTAACAAAGAGTATACCCCAGGAGTATATCGTATAATACCTTAGGGCAAAAAAAAATCCCGACTCTCATCGGGATTTTCTACATGAAAAATCTAACTTCTACTTCATATTAACGAGTGCTGTAAAATCAACATCGTTGTAATATTTTAGGAATTCTCTGTCTGTTGATGCTGCTTTGGCAACTTCAGAATCAGCTTTTATTGATTGACCTAAGTAGTCAAGCATAGCAGTTTTGTTATCCTGACGTGCTGCAGTAATAGCTAATAAGTATAATGTTTCAGCATCTTGAGGAGCGCAATTGAATGTCTTCTCAGCACCTGCATTGTTACCATTAAGTAATTGTGCTAAACCTAAGTTATAGTCGCATGAATTACCAGCTAATAGTGATTCGGCTCTTGCGTAGTCACCTAAAGCAATATTTGCTAATCCAAGATTATAGCTAGCATCACCACCTAATTCACGAGCTTTATTGAATGAATGATTAGCTTTGTTATAATCACCAACCATCATATAATAAACTCCCATATTATTTTGAATCTCAAATGAATTCGCATTTAATTCAATGCCTTTATCAAGCAGTTCTTTTGCAATTACTAAATTACCTTCATCAAGTTCAACAGCAGCTGCATTGCTAACTGATCTCCAGCATTTAGGATAAAACTCAATGATTGAAGCATAAATAACTTTTTTAGTGCCATTGTCTTCAGTAAGAGTAGCAGCATAGAAAAGCTCTTCCATTTCCAATGAAGAAGGGTTTGAAGTTGAAAGGCTAGCTATCTCAGCGTCTGTTTTCTTAGGAACAAATGTGTTAACTTTAATATCAGCACGACGAAGTGGAGGAAGAATATCTCTCTCAATTTCAGGATAAATAAGAATCATATTTCTTATTTCTTCTTCTTTCTTCGATTGATCAGCTGAATTAATCACGTTAAGAATTGCACTTTTATCTTTAATGTCGGAACCCTTAACAGCTTTCATAAAGCCATTCCAATCCGGGCCGTTTGAGGTAATAGCAAAATCAATCGCTTCTTTTGAAATAAGCTCATTTTTCTTAGCCGCTTTTGTAATCTTTTTCTCCATATACTTCAATGCAGTATTCGCTCTGCGCTCTGAAAGACCTTTATTGAAAGTTTCTTCACCTTCAGGAGAAGCCCAACCATCAATTGTTATGTCATCCAATAACCAACCTTTTTCCATATCTGATGTATTGTTCTTAAGAGCATCATAATTTCCTTTATCTGTATTAAGAGGAAGTTTCCAGTTAAGGTCTGAACGATTCACTTTAAAGAATAAATCAGATTGAACAGTGCTAATTGTTACTTTTTCGTAAGCGTGAGGCGCCCAAGCTAACACTTCGGTGTTACGTAAATATTTTGAAGTGTGGATTGTGCCATCTTCAAGTTTTCTTTCCTGAGCTTTATATGCTTTACTTCCGTTAGCAGCAGCTGATTCGCAATTATCATAAACCTCACCGGTATATGTGTAAATAACAGGAGTTACTACAAGTTCACTTATATCCATTGCAGGATTGTAAGGAATTTTACTTGTATATGTAAATGAACCACCATTTGCATGGCTAACAAGCGTACCATCACCAGCAACATCTTCACCTTTAAAGTTCATTGTTTTGAAAGCTGTTTCACCACCATCATATTTAAGAATAGGTGTAAAACACATAATAGCTTTTTTGTCGAAATATTTTGGAGGGAAAGTACCTTTTATAGTTACTTCTATTGAATCACCTTTTTCTTCCAGTGGACTTGGGATAGTTTCTAGCTGAACTTTTTCGAAGTCAGCAGCCATCTTTTTGTTTTTGTTTCCGCCAAATTTAAAACGGGCACCAATGTTAATATGTGAATAAACGTCATTTTTAACCTGTAATGCACCATGAAGTACACCGTCGGCATAGTCTGTGTCCATCCATGTGTATGAATAGTCACCATAAATATCCCATTTATCACTAACATTGAAGTTTACATTAAATCCAACAGGTACTGTATAATCAACATTTCTTTCGTTTATTCCCTTAGCTGTACCGCCTGATTTATCTCCTTTATAACCATTTCTATCAAGTTCTATATCTGTGCCAAGATCATAGGTTATAGATTTCCATTGTGCCTGTCCAAAACCGGCATGTATTCCAAAATCAATAAGCCTGTTATTATAACCACCAATAAGGTTTGAGAGGTTGATTCCGACATTTAAATTACCTCCGTAATAGTCGGCTTCAAAACGCATATCTCTTCCCCATTGAGCGTTAGGTATAGTCATGGTTGGTACATTTTCTTTCTCACCTTCAAAAAATCCCCTTTCAAGATCCCCATAAACACTAAATACGGAAGTTAATTGACGACCAAAACCAATTGCACCATTAATATTAGTGTGACCAAAATCGGGTGCAAAATTATAACGACTTAAGTCAGCATGTGACCAGGTTGGCCCAATTTCACCTTCAATAAACCAATAAGGCGAAAATGAAGATGTTTTTTTGCTAGCTTTTTTATCACCACCATCTTCTTGAGCAAAGAAAGTAATAGGTAAAGCCATCACAAGACTTAAGATTAAGGCCTTGGAAAAAATAGAATAAACTTTTTTCATGTTAGTAAATTTTATTGTAGAAATTATTTTTTCAAATTTATAGATTAACATCAATTAAATTATCTTATCTCAGCAAAGATAATAACAATGGTATAGTTAATCAGGCAAAAGTATAAAATTATGTTAACAATTGCACAAACAACACCAATTTTTACGATAATGATTAATAATTGTTACAAAAACTAGCAACTATTTCAATTTTAGCACAATATCCCATAATATTATACCCACACATACACTAATATTTAAAGAATGTTTTGTGCCCCATTGGGGTATTTCAATACAATTATCAGAAATCTGTATGATTTTATTATCAACTCCCTTAACTTCATTGCCAAATATTAATGCATATTTAGCTTCATTATCAGGTATAAAGTCATTTAATAATATACTGTTATCAACCTGTTCAATTGATAGAATTTGATATTCATTTTGCTTTAACTTAATTACAGCTTCCTCAGTATCTTTAAAGTATATCCAATCAACCGATTCAGTTGCGCTCAGAGCAGTTTTATGAATTTCGCGGTGCGGAGGTTGGGCAGTAATACCACATAAATATAAAGCTTCAACACGAAATGCATCAGCAGTTCTAAATACTGAACCTATATTGCTCAAACTACGGATATTATCAAGCACCACAATAACAGGAACTTTAGATGATTTTTTGAAATCGTTTATTGATAATCTATTTAATTCTTCATTAATTAATTTTCTGCCCATGACACAAATAGAATTTCATCTTAAAAAGTGAAACAAATATACTAAGATGCTGACATTTTTATCAAACTAGTTATTGAATATCATTACTTCTTATTATTGCATCTTTTATTCATTCTTGTTTCGTCACCGAAATATTTGGTTTAGCTTATGTATATTTGCCTACTGTTTTTTATAAGATAATTAAAATAGCATTGTGGGAGAACCAACAAAATATGCTGAAACGCCATTGATGAAGCAATATAATAATATCAAGGCGAAATATCCTGATGCGTTGCTCTTATTTAGAGTTGGTGATTTTTACGAAACTTTTGGTGAAGATGCAATTAAAGCATCTGGAATTCTTGGAATTGTCCTTACAAAAAGAAGAAATGGAGCTGCTTCTTTTGTTGAATTAGCTGGTTTTCCACATCATTCATTGGATACTTATCTCCCTAAATTAGTTAGGGCTGGATATCGGGTAGCAATATGCGATCAGCTAGAAGACCCTAAACTAACGAAAAAGATTGTTAAACGTGGAGTAACTGAGCTTGTTACACCCGGGGTTACATTAAATGATAATGTACTTGAACAAAAAGAGAATAACTTTTTAGCAGCTGTTCATCTAACTTCAGGCATATCTGGGATAGCATTACTTGATATAAGTACTGGTGAATTTTACCTGGCGGAAGGCAACATAGAATACATCGATAAATTGCTTCAAAGTTTTTCGCCAAGTGAAGTTGTAATACAGCGTCAAAATAGAGGTAAGTTTTTGGAGTTAATGGGAGATAGCTACTATCTTGCATTTTTTGACGATTGGGTTTTTTCCATCGACTTTGCAAAGGAATTATTGCTGAAGCATTTTAAAACAACTTCGTTAAAAGGATTTGGAGTTGAGGGTATTGTTAATGGAATTATTGCTGCAGGTGCTGCTCTGCATTATCTATTTGAAACACATCATCATAAACTCGATCATATAAATAAAATCAGGCGTATTGATGAGGGAAAATTTGTTTGGCTTGATAAATTTACAATTCGTAATCTGGAGTTGATTTACCCATTAAGTCCTGGGGCGACAACCTTGCTTGAGATAATTGATAAAACAGACTCCCCAATGGGAGCTCGATTAATGCGCAGATGGATTTCATTACCATTAAAAGACATTCAATCAATAAACGAAAGATTAAATATTGTTGAATTCTTAATGAAAGATGAAGCTACCTCAGCTCCTATTCATAAGCAAATAAAGAAAATTGGTGACCTTGAAAGACTAATATCCAAGGTTGTTACTGCTCGGGTTAATCCTCGCGAGTTAAAACAATTGCAGCGAGCACTTGTGGCAACAAGTTCTTTAAAGAGTATTTGCAAGGATGCTACGAAATCTGAATTAATACAAATTGCAGAAAAGTTAAATCCTTGCCATTCCTTGTCCACTAAATTGAATACTGAGTTAATTGAGGAACCTTCAATAAATATCAACAAGGGTAATGTAATTGCTGCTGGAGTTTCTGAGGAACTGGATGAATTAAGAAAGATATCAACCTCAGGGAAGGATTTTTTAAAAGAGATTCTACATCGTGAGGTTGAGAATACAGGAATCTCATCCTTAAAGATAGGATTCAACAATGTTTTTGGGTACTATCTTGAAGTTACACATACTCATAAGGATAAGGTTCCTTCCGAATGGCATAGAAAGCAAACTCTAACAGGGTCAGAAAGATATATTACGGAAGAGCTGAAAGAATATGAAGAAAAGATTCTTGGTGCACAGGATAAAATAATTGCCCTTGAGCAGAAAATATTTGATGAAATAGTTCATTATTCGGCTCAGTATGTAGCACCTATTCAGCTAAATTCATCCCTGATCGCCGAATTGGACTGCCTTTCGTCATTTGCCAGCATCTCAATAGCAAACAACTATAATCGACCGGAGATTACTGAAGATTATGTACTTGATATTAAAAATGGACGGCATCCGGTAATTGAATGTAACTTGCCTCCGGGCGAAGAATATGTGGCAAACCACGTTTATCTCGATAATCAAAAACAGCAGATAATTATTCTTACCGGTCCAAATATGTCAGGTAAGTCAGCATTATTACGACAAACAGCATTGATTGTATTGTTGGCGCAAATGGGATGTATGATTCCGGCATCAGCAGCAAAAATCGGACTGGTTGATAAAATATTTACCAGAGTTGGGGCATCGGATAATATTAGTTCAGGCGAGTCAACATTTATGGTTGAAATGAACGAAACAGCTAGTATATTAAACAATATCTCAAATAGAAGTTTAATACTGTTGGATGAAATAGGCAGAGGAACAAGTACTTATGATGGCATCTCCATCGCATGGTCGATAGCCGAATTTTTACACAATCATCCTGCCTATAGAGCAAAAGTATTATTTGCTACACATTATCATGAACTCAATGATATGTCGTTAACTATGAAGCGGATTAAAAACTTTCATATCAGCATTAAAGAACATGGTAATAAAGTAATATTTTTAAGGAAGTTAACCAAGGGTGGTAGCGAGCATAGCTTTGGAATTCATGTTGCTGAGATGGCAGGTATGCCTAAGAAAGTAACCAACAGAGCAAAACAGATGCTCAAGATACTTGAGAAAAACCATTCAGGGGAAGAGCTAAACAAAGCTGTTAAGTCCTCATCAAAGGACGAAAATTTGCAATTAAGCTTTATACAACTTGATGACCCACTGCTACATCAAATAAAAGATGATATCCTTAATACTGATATTAATACACTAACACCTGTTGAAGCATTGATGAAGCTGAATGAAATCAAAAAGACTCTTGGCTCTTTGTGATTGTTGCCGATATATTTATTATAAAAATTAGTTCTGAGGATAATTGCAATTCAGGTTTTTAAAAATCAGATTAAATAATTGTTGGAAAAACTTTTGGAAATTAAAAAAAATACTACATTTGCACCTCCAAAATTTTGATGATCGATTGATATTTTGGAAATGCGGGAATAGCTCAGTTGGTAGAGCACGACCTTGCCAAGGTCGGGGTCGCGGGTCCGAGTCCCGTTTCCCGCTCAAAATCCCGATTCGAATTATCGGATCGGGATTTTTTCTTGAAACAATTGCTCGAGTGGTGGAATTGGTAGACACGTTGGACTTAAAATCCAATGAGCATCGCGCTCGTGCGGGTTCAAGTCCCGCCTCGAGTAC
>CALDOI010000021.1 GCA_937912115.1 uncultured Bacteroidota bacterium
TTCTTCGTAAACCTGCTGAATATAATAAACTAATAATGCATTTGTGTTTTATGTTTCTAGTACTATCAATGATTTTCTTTACTTCACCAACAGAAAGTACGTTTGGTAAAGCATGCTTCTTTTTAGGCCTCTCAATTTTGTAATATAGTTTATCGTACCCCAATACTTTTTCATAGTAGAATTTTATTGAGTTTATTCTCTGGTTTTGCTGGCTAGCTGACATATTTTGATCTCTAATCAGCTTCAAAATATATCCATTTATTTCTTCTACTGTAATATCATCTAGTGATCTTCCATTAAAATATCTGATATAATCCTCAAAATAATTAGTGTAAGTTGCCTTTGTGCTATCGCTATACCTCTTTTGATCAAGCATATCATAATACGCTGCTGGTAGCTTCACTTTTAACTTTTCCACCTTGTTTTTTGAAAGTACAACTGGCTGATTAATGCTTTTGCGGTTCCTCTTTAATGAAGAGTAGTCAATGTGTGCCAGGCTCTTCAGCGCATCAAAGGCAGTATGTAAATCAAAATCACTTTTTTCAATATACCAACTCTTCTTCGTTTGGCTCCATCTTGCTCCTTTAATCCGTTTTACGCTGTTAATTAACTCTTTGTTGTAATCAAACTTAATTAAAACCACATCTTTACCTCTGTGAGAATCAATTGTCAATGTTATATTCGGTTTAGGGTTCAATGTTAAGTTAATTGTTTAGCAGCTTTCAAATATACTAAAATCCTTATAATTCACTACCTGTTATTTATTGAAGGAGAGTTCTGCAATATCTATTTAGAGTAACGTAAGCTATATATGTTTATATTGGGATAAAGTTAAGATATGTTAATGCTTTAGAGAATTACCTCAATATATATTCTTTTTTTTTCGCAAATATTCTACTACGCTATCCCAATCAGGAAATTGATCCGTTAAGAAATGAATATGCTCTCCCTGGAACTTATCAACCCCTTTTGCAATTCGATCGTCAATTAAGTAATCACCCTTGTTTAATCCCTTATTGTGTGTAATTATTAATTTCTTTGTCCCATTTTCAGGTAAGTACTTTTCTACCCACCTTCTTTTATCTGTCCAAGCCGACTCATTTTTCCAAGGAGCTGTTGTCAAAATATATGTTTCAAAATGTTTTGAAAGGAAATTGAATGCTTCAATTGCACCCTTTATGGGTTCTAAATTCAGAAATATCCCCTCTGTATTATCAACAAAACTATCAATCTCATCTTTTGTGTTCAAATTATTATCTTTTAATAGCCTGTTGAAATCAACAAGTACATTGTCCATATCTACATACAGTATCTTCATATATTTATTCATTAATTGTTAACTAATTCATTTTGAATGGTTTTTACCTTGTTTATTGTTGAGTATGAACATCCGATAATTTTACTGATCTCATTGTATCTATAACCTTTATTTAAATATTGAATTATTTTTTTGTTCCTTTCCTTATTGATAAACTTATTTTTTGATTCCTCAGTCCCAACTTTACGCCCTCTGTACTTACCTTGCTTCTTGGCAATTGCGATTCCCTCTCTTTGCCTTTGAATTATCATGTTCCTTTCGAATTTAGCCATTATGGATAATATTGAGATAATCATTTCTGAAACTTCATCTTGAGTTCCATCACTTTTAAAGTTAGTTAAGTTTGGATTTCTGCAAACTACCTTGATATTTTGATCACTTAGTTCTGACCATATTTTCAATACATCCAATGTGTTCCGTCCTAATCTGTCAATTGAGTGAATTTCAAGATGAGAAAGTTTGCCTGTTTCAATTAGTTCTTTGATCTGTGATCCTTTAGGACGTTCAAATAACTCGATGCTACCCGAACACTTATCTGTAAAAACATAATCAAATCCTTTGAGATCCTGAAGCTGCCTTTCATCATTTTGCTCTTCAGTTGATACTCTTGAATAATATACTTTCATAATGATACTATTTATAGCTAACTGTATTATAATGCTAAAATAGTAGTGATAATGATCCGTTTGGCGTGATTTAAGAAGTTTTTTCGATACTGATTAGGCTGTAGGCTAAAAGGGTAAAATGTTATCTGATTCTATAATGTCTTGTTTTTGCAGTTTTTAATCTTTAATTATATGCTTAATATCACTCAGTCTTATTTGAGGTGTAAGTTTCGAACGCCTAATTATAAAATATTTAGGATCAATGTTATTTTCCAATTCTGTCTTTTTGGAATTTGAGAAAGATTCATTAATCGTGATATATTTAAAAAACTCTTTTTCAAGCATTATTCCATTATAAATTCCAGACATTTCGTTATGAATTATTCTATATTCTTTCTCATGCTGGTAGGATTTGTGCTTACGGAAAATAATTGGTTTTTTTGAATTAGGAATATAATCAATTTTATCTGAAGTTACTCCTTTTATATCTTCTAATGACTCTATTAAGTCTGACCAACGAATTGAAAGAATAATGCAATTATTTTCAGATTTGGACTTTGCATATAAGTCCCACATGTAGCGCTCTTCAGTTTCTTGAGAATTACTCATAAACCAACAAGATACATGATGATTAAGCAACACATTTCTATACTCGAGTAGTTTGGAGTAGATGTCATCAACACTTATATTCTTGTAGTTAGGAATTAAGGCTAGTCTTATTTGTTCTTTTATAAGGTTCTTTTGTCCTTCGAATTGTCCATTATTCTGTATAACTCTATTATAATAGCGCAATGTTCTAACGATAATTTGAAGTATTTCAGGAGGATCAATTTCCCAACCTTCAAGAGGATCATCAAGTTGGTCCATTCTAGAGAATCTTAAAACAAATTTCCTATCTTCAATCCAGTCTTTCAGTCTCTCATAACTCATATACCGGTGAAGCCATAAATTATCATTCATAATAGTTAAATTGCATACAACTAAAGGGTAAAGTTAATATTTCCTATACTTCTTCAGTATCTGTTTTAAAAGCAATCTTGCACATCCAATACGTTATGTATTGAGTACCTTTTAGTTTAGTGTGTAGTAGTCCTGTTTAGCAGTTGAGTTATTGTTGTAGTCCAAAGTTAGTATTTTTCCTAATATCACAAGCTACTCTTTTGAAAATCACGTTTATTATTACCTATATTTGTTTGAAGACATATTTTTAGCTGTATTGCCAATTATGATAATTCAGAGTCCTGTAGTGCTCTACCTCTAAAACCGTCCTTGTAGAATATCGTACAAATTGATAGAAATGATTAGTTTTTCAACAATTTCATGATTTTTATATAGCTGTATATCTAGCATTTAAGAATGAAAAGCAGTGTTTTTATAGCTTTATAATAAATGGCTCTATAAAATGAGCCTAGCTTTTTATTATTAAAATTACAATCTTATATAATTATGGTCTCTAGTTTTTTATTACAATTTGAGTTTTTGATTCGATCTAAAGGGTTTGCAGTAATATAGATCAAGATATCTACTATTGCTTTTAGTTATGAGAAGATTACTTAAATGCAGAAAACTTGTTTTAGTCTCCTCTATCGATTCCTAATATACTGAAAGCAGTTACTACTATTTTATAATTATTGACTCACATGGATGACCTGTGTGAGCATATGAGAGAATGTGAGCATCCCAGTTGTAATCATCATGAAGTGTTCTTGTATATTGAAAGTTGTTAGCTAATTTGACTACTTCCATTCTCAGGCAACTTCAGATTTATTTCTATCCTCCAAAAGTTATAACCTTATAAAGCCAATTTCATTCACTAATATTCATTATTCTCAATTCAATTATTTTTTTTATGGGGATTGTTTATCTGTAGGAACCCATAAACTTTGCTGGTCGTGCTTTTTGCCAAATCTGGAGCATTATTGATAAATTAGAATACGTTTTGCTAGAAAAAGTAATGGACTCAACCTGGATGATCTGTGGAGTTATCGTGGATGAAGGACATTAGATGAAGGTCCATAAATTAAATAACTGGACAAATATGGCTGGCATATGTTATTCATTTGGTAATTTGTTAAGTACATAATATACTTTATTCTGAAATTATTTCAAGTTGTAGATGTATACGTTGATGGATCATATATGGGATCTTTTTCTATTGAACCTTGATTGGTATAAATAATTACCGATCTTTATAGCCAGTAAATTGATTGCAAATAATTTTAACCTAAAGACATGGAAAGATTAAACAAAAACAAGAAAAATTGGGAAGACACTTTAAGAAAAATATTTCCAAAAGGAATACCAAACAGTGCGGACTGGACAAAAATTACTGATATAATTTCAGTCCTTAACACAATTGGTTCAATTAACGATACTAACCATATATTTCTGCCCTCAGGTGGTGTAACTGAGATTAAAACAGCAAAGTTATCTCGTGAGAATGGTTGTATTGAAATTTATACTGGAGCAGTAAATATTCTTAAGCCAAAACGACTTTCTTTTGAATCTTTCAGCAATCCGTTATGGAGTTATTTTAGGATAGAAACTGCTGAATTAAAAGCCTCAGGGGTTAATGAAGTTAATAATGATTTAGCCGAAGAGATAGTTGAGTATGAACCAGGAGAATACAGTTATTTTGACCGGTTGGATACTGATGAGTATGAAGAATTGAAAATTGCTGATACACCAAGACATGTAACAAGATATTTTAAAGGTTCTTTTTTAATTTTTGCTGCAAGCTCAAGTTTCAATCTTCTTTATGAAGTCCACGACCCAAAATATAATAAGATGAGTGAAGATGAATTTAGAAGCTTTATCCAGACAGTAAACGACAAGTTACCATAAATTAATTTCTACTAAAAGTAATCAATAGGTCCATTTGAATCTCATCTTTGGTTACAGTTTTATACTTCCAATCAAGGGGGATAAGTATGTTGTAAACATTTTCACTGATAACATGGTA
>CALDOI010000022.1 GCA_937912115.1 uncultured Bacteroidota bacterium
TTGCCATCCCCAAAGTCCCAATCCCAATCAGTAATAGTAGTTCCATTATCATCAAAACCGCTAAAACTAAGCTGTAGTTGAGCACAAATTGTATCGTCAGGACCAACTGTAATTCTGGCATCGGGAAGTTGGTTTACAGTAATCTGTTGCATTACAGAGTCGGTACAGCCCTGAGCATTTGTGAGAGTTAGCTGAACATCAAAAATACCATTAGTGGCAAAGGAATGAAATGGATTTTGTATGGTGTTGATATTGCCATCCCCCATATCCCAATCCCAGTTGGTTATAGTAGTGGTATTGTTATTAATACCTGAAAAGTTTATCATTTCATTAATGCAGATAGAGTCGTTAGGCACATAGTTAAATTCTGGTAACGGTATTTCCGAGATAGTCACATTGGAAGAAGTGTCATCAAGGCATCCGTTAATATTTGTAACAGTCAGATTTACAGTGTAGTCATTTGCCGTTGTATATGTATGTAATACACTGGGGCCTGTATTAGATGTTAATCCATCTCCAAAATCCCAGTACCATGATACAATATTTGTAGTACTATTATCTTGGAAAAGAATAGTGTTATACTCACATAATGTAGTTGAAGGTGCAATAAAGTCGGCTGTGGGTATTTCATTAATTGTAAGAATCATGGATGAGGTATCATTAGGGCAATCACCTGGGCTATAGGCTACTAAAAACAACTCAACATCTCCAATATCTGAATCTACAGGATAATAGACGGGTAGCAAGATGTTATAATTATTAAAATAACCATTACCTCCGAACCATTTCAGAGAATCATAACCGGCTGCTGAAGGAAGGCTGGATGAGCCCGAAAAATCATACGGAATATTCCGGCATGTTGAGTCATCTGAACCGCCATATGATGATGCTAGAGTATTAAACTGAACAACTATGGTATCATTTGAAGAACAGAAATTATAACTCGCTTCAACTGAATAAACACCATCAACTGATACTTCTATTGTTTGTGAGGTTTGACCTGTATTCCATAAAAAATTATTAAATCCACTTCCTGCATCAAGCACATAGGTGCCTCCTGAACATAATGTTGTATCATTACCTAAATTAACTGTGTTTCTGAAAAAAGAAATATTAACGGTATCCCCTCCTGTACATTCATAGGAATCTACAACTCCGACCCAATATGTGCCATCGTTATAAACAGTGAGATTAGAATCAATGCTATTGTCTTGCCATAAGTAACTTTCATATTGATTACCAGCATGCAGTATAACTGAATCCTTATGGCAGTACAGAGAATCAATACCTAAGTCTATGTCAATTAAAGGTGAATAATATACATTTATACTATCAATATCAGTACAGCCGTTGTAATTGGAAACCGAAACCCAATATGTGCCTGCCTGCGAAACAATAAGAGTGTCATTTATGGAGTCATCTTGCCATAAATAAGACGTAAATCCTGCACCAGGGCTAAGCAATAGAGTTTCGCCGTTACAAAGTGTTATATCATTTCCTAAATTAATCTGCGGTGCATTGAATATAGTAATATCTGTTGTATAAGTATATGAGCTACTTGTTGACAAAATAACATTTGCTGTAACAATGAAGCTGCCATAGTTCGTAAAAACATGCCCTGGCGTTAGATCTGTTGATGTATTGTTTGAACCCGATGCAGGATCGCCAAAATCCCATGATACAGATTGCACAGGGTCAGGAGTTGTAAGGTCAAAATACGTCGTATCACCATAACAATCGTTTTGGTAGATAATGTCTGTGGTAATATAGCTTTGTATAAACGCTGGTAGACCAGATTTGCTTATCCTTCCGGCCAAGTGAATTCCGTCCTCATCATAATTACAATCAACACCAAGTATATTTGGATCCCTGATAACTCCAAGATAATCACCATTGAAATGTGCAAGATAAATTCTTTCATCCGGGCCAATTTGCAAGGTACCCTGACCACTATTTGTAGGACCATCAACAGCTACAGCAGAATTTAGTATATCATCAGGGGTTCCAGCTGTAAGATCAACCTGAATAATATCCTCTCGGTCAGCAATGTAAACCATGGATCCATCAGGTGAATATTCAACTCCGTAAGGATCATTAAAGTTGCTAAATGTTATCGGAATTGAAACCTGACCTGTGGCATTATTAAAATTGAACAATTCAAACAATGATAATGGTCCGGCTATAGCACATGCAATATAATTACCATTTTTGGAAACCTTCATACATCCCATACAATTATTGTCTGGTGCAGAGTGAACTACACCAACATTACTTACAATCGGGGTGAGGTTTACTCCTGAAGCAGTAACTAAGAATGAACAAAAGGCATTTGTTTCATATTCATGTGTTACAACCCAAATGTCAAGTCCATTACTATGTACGACTCCGGTTAATTTTTCAGTAACTGGCGAATGAAGATAAATATTTTTATCAGTAACTTTCCCTAAACCACTATTCAGGCTCATGTCGACAATAGAATAATACATATTGCCTCCATTCGTAGCTTGTGCAGGAACTGTAAAAACATAATACAATGAATTTGAATTTGGCTTTGAAACAATAATTGATGATTGAGAGGCAGAATTACCTCCATGTAATCCCATACCATTATCCATAACCTGATGATTCTGATTCCATATAGTTATACCATTAGTATAAAATAATAAACTTCCACTACCGTCGCAGATAGTCGAACACCCTTCATCAGTGTACATTGCACTATTTGTTAGTGCTACTGGTCCTCCACTATTAAAAGTCAAACCCGCATAATCTCCAAAATACCAGATGTTAGCTTCGTTACCCTCTGTACAAACTGGATCTTTACCTCCATCTGTAATTGTCCATCCATCATTGTTAATTATATTTGTTCGGGCGGCTTCTCCAGCGCAGTATAAACTATTCCCACCGTGGAAGTTTATTCCACTTTGAAGATTTTGTGCATCCCAGCCAATTAATAAAGCATCGTAATTTGAAGTGGAGAGTGTAACACCTGAAAACATGTCAGTCATATCTAAAACGTTTTGGACATTCCAATTGCCAATATTCTGATCAAATGATGTTGCATTATTAAACATATCCCACATATTTACAACGATACTCACATCCCAATTGCTCACATCACCATTAAATGAATCTGCCGATTTGAACATTCCTGACAAGTTAGTTACAATTGATAAGTCAGGTATATCTGTGGTATTTCCAGTAAGATTATTACAACCAAAAAAAGCATTCTCCATTGAAGTCCAAACTCCGGTTCCCCACTGCTCAATAGACATTATTTTGCTTTTATCGCCTGTGTTGTTGAAGTATATGCGTGGGAAGTCTACGGATATAGCTACTGTGTAGGTTCCAGCAGAAACATAATTATGGGTGGCATCTCCAGTATTGTTTGTTGTTATATTACCATCTCCCCAATCTACATCGTAATTATATCCTCCTCCTGTAGTTGGTATGGTGATGCTTTCATTTGGAGTTGTGGTTTGCCAGGTAGTGATAAAATCGTCTGTGGATGGTAGCGGAAGTATAGTTAATACCATTGTATCTTGTATAGGGTCTGTACAAGGTGCTACAGCAATTGCTTCCAGCATTAGTTCAACTGACCCATTAGCTATATCTGTGACTCCTGGTGTATATACAGGAGTAAGAATTATTGCATCACTAAAAACACCATCGCCAGAAGTTGTCCAGAGTGCACCAGTACAATGAAGAGTATCTCCGGCAAGGGTTATTGTTTGATTATCATAAATTGTGGCATCTAAACCAGCTGAAACATACGGAAGTTCCTGTATTCCAATAAATAAAAATGATGTGTCACCGCTTCCACAGCTATCATTTATTCCATAAACAAAAATATCACCACTCGTAGCAAGAGGGCCGAAATCGATTGTAATAAAGTTATCAGATGGAAGAAGTTGTGTTATCGTTCCATCATTACCTGTAAAGCCCCAGGTGTATATGGAAGTATTTGGATCAATAGCAACTGAGATTGGTATACCCGTTGTATCAGCACAATAATTTTGTGGAGGTTGATCGAAAACTAAGGTATCAGGATCACGTTGTGACACCACTGTTACAGAATCTGTAGTTGATGAAACATTATACCACCAGGTATTCATGGCATTGTCGATACCAAGAGAACCCCATGAATGGCATCCAGACCAGGGGTTTGAAGTGCCGGAACATCCTGTAAGATTTGTTGTGCCCCCCCCAATATTTGAATCATCCCAAAAAACTATAGGGGATGAACCAGGAGGATTTACTAACTCAATTACAAATCCACTATCGTTGGCGTTGACACGACATAAAGGCAAGTTTGTAAGTCCATTAATATAACTTGTGCTAAAAGTAACGTTGGTACCATTTGGAACTGGAAGGCTTTCTGGTTGTGTTCCATCATAACCATCCCACGAAATAATATTTGTTCCTACATTGACATTCTCTTGTAACACCCTGGTTACAAATGGAGGATCAAATGTGAGTTCAATATGAACACTTCCACTTTTATCCACATTAACACTAAAATCAATTGTTCCATCGCAATATGGCTGTACATTAACATCACCATAAATTTGACCTAAGGCAGTTGTCGGTGGGAAAAGTACTGAGTCAGGTTCATTGAGAAATATATTGTACTCCGGTAAAAAAACAAATTCGTTTAGTCTAGATTTTCTATCTTCATAGAAATTGCCTGTAGTTCCAACTCCGGTTTGATTACAAAATAGATGCCAATAACCTCCATGCATATCATTAAATTCCACTGAGGTTATAATGCTATCACTAGAGTAAATAAAGAATTTTGGTGAACAGTGTATACCATCGAATTGCCATCCTTGGGAGTATAATCTACCAGGTATTGCAGTATTAGTAATACTGTTGGCTACAGTTAT
>CALDOI010000023.1 GCA_937912115.1 uncultured Bacteroidota bacterium
TTGTTTGGGCAGCTTATTTTTTTATGAAAAGATTGTGAATCATTAGTAATAAAAATTGCTAATTTTGGTCGTCTGATTCTCTAAGCAGACCCAAAAGAAATGAAGAACATATTATTTTCAATAGTTTTATTCTCCTTTTTCTTTGCAATTAACAATTGTAGTACGGATTTTGATTTGTATGCAGATTATAAAGTAGTGCCAATTGTTTATTGTATTGCGGATATTAGTGATGATACTACCTGGATTAAGATTACAAAGGCTTTTTATGGACCGGGCAATGTAAGATTAATGGCTCAAAATCCTGATTCAAGTAACTACCCATATAAGCTTGATGCCTCATTAACAGGTAAAAAAGATGGTGTAACCCTGGAACCATTGATATTGGATACATTAACGATTCACAACAAAGTAATTACTGATACAATTATCAATAATGATGGTGATACTATAGTATTGAACCCATTTTACTCCCCGGAACAGTTAGTGTATTATGCTGTTGGTAAACTTGATAAGGATGCTGAATATACATTAGCAATAAACAAAAATGATGGCGTAACCATATTAGCTACGACAGGACTTGTTGATGATTTTTACATAACCAAACCTGACAGACGTATCGTTTTCACGCAAACTTCTTATGGTTCGATCAAGTGGTTAAGTGCAAGAAATGGTGCCCGGTATTTTTTTTCAATAAAATTTAATTATAGTGAATACGCAACCGGTTATAACGACACACTTAAAAAATCTGTAGATTGGTTTCACCAAACGTTAAATGCAAAAACAGATGAAGGCGAAGAAACAATTGAGGTTAGTTATTATGGAGCCGATTTTTATACACTACTTGAATCAAATATACCCGATATACTCAATGTAGAACGTTGGGCCGAAAATGTCGAGATTACAATTGCTTGTGGTTCAAGGGTGCTAATAACCTATATCGGTATTAATGCTGGAAATGCTACAATACTTGAAGAAGTTCCTATATATTCTAATATTGAAGGAGGTGCCGGAATATTTGCTTCCCGGCATACTATTGTAACCCCCATTCAGCTTTCTGTTTCTACAGAACGTAATTTGATTGAAGATTATAATCTGGGTTTTAAGTTTAAACAAAAGTAGTGAAGCACTATATTTTGAAGTAATTATAGCTAGGAATAGATTTTCTAATGCATATTCAGGATTAAAATGCACATAAATATATTGATTATGATAATCAGTAATCCAATCAGTTGATGAATACCTAGATACTGGAAAACTTTCGAAATTGAAAAGGTAAAGAGTATATGTTTTTATAGATTTTGGTTTAATGAAATAATCGCTCATGCCAACTTAGTTTTAGCTCATATTCATTATTATAAGTAATGATATTTGTGAATTCTGTAATAATAAATGCTAATTTTGGCCGTTTGATTCTTTAAAACGAACATAACATAATGAATAAAGTTATATCTACCCAAATTTTGATTTTTGGAGCAATGTTTTTTAATAGTTGTAGTACAGATTTCGATATGTATGCAGATTATAAAGACGTTACTATTGTATATGGAATTGCTGATGTTAGTGATGATACAACCTGGGTAAAAATTACAAAGGCATTCACAGGCCCAGGCAATGCATTATTATTGGCTCAAAATCCAGACTCAAGTAATTATCCCTATAAACTTGATGCATATATTGAGGGCAAAAAAAATGGTATAAACCTGGATCGCATGGTTCTTGATACAATTACTATTCATAATAAGGCTATAACTGAAACTATTATTAACGATGAAGGCGATACAATAATACTCAATCCATTTTATTCGCCTAATCAGCTAATGTATTATGCAGTTGGAATTTTTGATAATGACGCTAACTATACACTTACCATTAATAAAAAGGATGAGATATTAACAGCATCAACTGGAGTGGTTAATGAATTTGATTTATCAAGCCCAAGAACTCGTATTACTTTTATTCAGGATCAGCCCGGAAAGATAAAATGGTTCTCAACAACTAATGGTAAACGTTACGAGGTTTCATTAAGGTTCAATTATAGCGAATATGCTGCAGGATATTCTGACACATTGAAAAAATCAGTTAACTGGTTTCTTGGAGTTGAGAACTCGAAAACTGACGGAGGAGGAGAAGAACTTGTGAAGTCATATGAAGGATCCAGCTTTTTTAATCTTTTAGTAAGTGAACTGGAAACTATTCCGAACGTTGAACGATGGGCAGAAAAAATTGATATAACCATTGCTTGCGGGTCACAAGAATTGGCTACATATTTAGATATTAATTCAGGTGGTGCAACCCTACTTGAGGAGGTTCCAGCCTACTCAAATATTGAGGGTGGAACCGGGATATTTGCATCAAGATACACGTTAAATCATTCTGTTGATCTTGCAACAACATCTGAACGGGTATTAATACTCGATTACAACCTGGGATTTAAATACAAATAAAAATCACTTTAATACTTTTGTTTACATTTGAAATCCTCCTTCTTAAATGGTGTATTCATTAATCAATTCATAATATTTCACTGTCAAGCATTGGTTTCTCACTAATTTTCCTATTTGTTTGGCACTTTATCGATACTGCCTTTTTGTCATTTTATACTATAATATAACTATTGTGATGTGTTTCAATGCTATTTTTTTATGTCATTACCTTTTGGCATAATCATTGACAAGCAGTTTTTAATATTGCGAAATTTAAAACTAAGAAAATAAAAAATAATAATATTATGGGAAAAATAATTGGAATTGACTTAGGAACAACCAACTCTTGCGTTGCTGTAATGGAAGGCAACGAACCAGTTGTAATTCCAAATAGTGAAGGACGTCGTACTACTCCTTCAATTGTTGGTTTCACCGAAAACGGTGAGCGTAAAGTTGGTGATCCTGCAAAAAGACAGGCAATCACAAATCCTGTTAAAACAGTTTATTCAATTAAACGTTTTATGGGAAATAGATTCGGCGAAATGGCAAAAGAAATTGGTCGGGTTACATATCAGGTAGTTAAGGGTGACAATGATACACCAAGAGTTAAAATTGATGACAGATTATACTCGCCACAAGAAATATCAGCTATCGTTCTTCAAAAAATGAAGAAAACAGCTGAAGATTATCTTGGTCATTCTGTTACAGAGGCAGTTATTACTGTTCCTGCTTATTTTGATGACTCAGAACGTCAGGCTACAAAAGAAGCTGGTGAAATCGCCGGACTTACTGTTAAAAGAATTATAAATGAGCCTACTGCTGCTGCTTTGGCATATGGTTTAGATAAAAAAAATACTGATGCCAAGGTTGCTGTTTTTGACCTTGGTGGTGGAACATTTGATATATCAATCCTTGAATTAGGTGATGGTGTATTTGAAGTTAAATCAACAAATGGTAATACACATCTTGGTGGTGATGATATCGATCAGGTGATTATTGATTGGTTGGCCGATGAGTTTAAACAAGATGAAGGATTAGATCTAAGAAAAGATCCAATGGCTCTTCAACGTTTGAAAGAAGCTGCTGAAAAAGCTAAGATTGAATTATCGAGCTCTACTGAGACCGAAATAAATCTTCCTTACATTATGCCTGTTGATGGTGTGCCAAAACACCTTGTGAGAAAATTAACCAGAGCAAAATTTGAAAATTTGGCTGATAGTTTGTTTCAGGAAACCATTAAGCCTTGTACTGATGCACTTAAAGATGCAGGATTAAATGCTGCAGATATTGATGAGGTAATTCTTGTTGGTGGATCTACTCGAATCCCTGCTATTCAGGAAATCGTAAAAAAGATCTTTGGTAGAGAGCCTTCAAAAGGTGTTAATCCTGATGAGGTTGTAGCACTTGGTGCTGCAATTCAGGGTGGAGTTCTAACGGGTGAAGTAAAAGATGTACTGTTACTTGATGTAACTCCTTTAACTCTTGGTATCGAAACTATGGGTAGTGTTATGACAAAACTAATTGAGTCTAACACAACAATACCTACTAAGAAATCAGAAACATTCTCAACTGCTGCCGACAATCAGCCATCCGTTGAAATACATATTCTTCAGGGTGAACGCCCAATGGCAAACCAAAATAAGAGTATTGGTAAATTCCATCTCGATGGTATTCCACCTGCTCCACGTGGGGTTCCTCAAATTGAAGTAACTTTTGATATCGATTCAAACGGTATCTTAAATGTATCTGC
>CALDOI010000024.1 GCA_937912115.1 uncultured Bacteroidota bacterium
CTATTACTGGCAATAGGGAGGTTATGCTAAATGAAGGTTTTGATGAATATATCACCAAACCAATAATAAAAAGCACACTAATAGAAGCAATTAAAAAAGTGCTGACCAATTAAAAGGTATGATTTAAATCACAACAAATCACTTCCTTCATCTTCCCTGCAAACGATTGCAATTTACATTACATAAAAAAGGGTTAGCGATACTATCTTTTTTGTTCACCAAATGAACAAATTAGAGTAATTTCAAATTATAAATTTCTAAATTTGTACATGCTTCATCTAATAAACCACCAAAATATCATATCATGAGAAAAAATACCCTCCTACTCTCCTTACAATGTATTTTATTGTTTACTCTACATGCCACAACTTATAATACAATTGTAATCGATGGATTAAACAATGGCTGGGATACAAACGAAACATTTACGAATTGTTCGGCTGCTAATAATGCATACTTCACATGGGATGCTGATTATCTTTACTTTGGCATTGATGCGACTGAAGCGGATTATGATAATATGGCAACATTCATTTATGTTGATATTGATCCCACGGGAACAAATGGTTCAGCACTTGCATATGCCTGGGGTGACAATATGACAACCCCTTTTAATTCCGACTGGGTATTTGTTATAAAAAATGGGTTAACCAACCCAAATGATTATATTCAGGTAATGCAGTATAATAACACTAATTCCACTTGGGAACAAGCATACTCGGCTGTTGGGGCAATTTATATTTTGGATGGTGCTGATACTGTTGTAAAGTTTGGAATGGGTCTCGATTATAGAGAATTTAAAGTCAGTCGATCAATAATTGGAGACCCAAATGCCATTAACACATGTATGTTTACCGAGCAACAATGGGCCTCTTATTGGAGGTATATGGTATGGCCATCTAATGATTGGGTAGATGCAGGTAGGACATCAGGACAAGCTATTCCACACCACTATGGTTTCTTACTTGAAGATAATATTGTCCCATACTCCTCTCCATATTATGATGCCAATATAATTTCATGGACTGGTGCTTCCTCAAATAGCTGGGCCGCTGATGGAAACTGGTCAGGAGGAACAGCCCCAGATCAAAACACATTAGTACTACTACCTTCAGATGCAAATACCAATGTAGATGCCACAGGAGCAACATGCTATGATATGTTAATAACATCAGGTGGAATCCTCAATGTAACCACAGCCGGTGAACTATCAATAACCGGAAATCTATATAATAAAACAGGCTCATCAGGTCTTATTGTTCAGTCAACTTCTTCAGGAAATGGCTCATTAATTATTGATGGAATCTCTCCAAATGATGCAACCATACAGAACTATGTAACCGACGGACAATGGCATTCATGGTGTGCCCCGGTATCAAACCTTACCGCAGAAGATCTATATTTAAATGCCAGTCCCGAAGTATGGCTAACAGAATATGATGAAGCCACAAAAGGTTATACATTTATAAGTGCTTTAACAGAACCTTTGGGGGATATGAAGGGCTGGATGCTTTGGGTAGGTGCCTCTACTCCAAAAACATATGATTTTACAGGACCACTCAGATCAGGTATCTTAGGGAGCGATAATAACATGGTTCGATCACAAGCAGGTGATTATGGATTTAACTATGTTGGGAATCCATATTCATCAGCCATTGATTGGAATTCTACCGGTGGTTGGACAAAAACAAATATGAATAATGCAATCTACATTTTTAACAATGGAGGATGGACTACATATATCAACGGAGTTGGATTAAACAACGGGACACAATACATTGCCATGAATCAAGGCTTTTTTGTACAAGTTACTGATGGAGCAGGCTCCTACCCTGAATACGGAACACTAAAGATGGACAATGATGTATGCATTCACAATGGAGTTGGTTTCCTAAAAGAAACAGCAACAATTCCTGACAGCTTAATTCGCCTTCAGGTAGAAGAAAATGGCTTTACCGATGAAACTGTAATCAGGTTTGCAGAAGATGCAACCGAGTTCTTTGATGGAGATTATGATGCTGCCAAGTTTTTTAGCTATGCCTTTGATAGGCCTCAAATATATTCCACTGCAAATAATAAAATGGCTGTTAACAGCCTTCCCAGTTCAATTCAAAATATTAGCATTGATGTTAAAGGAAATCATGGTAATATAATGACAATAAGTGCCACTGAAGTAATCGACTTTTCAAGTGTCTACCTATTAGATGAATTAACGGGAATAGAAACGAATCTGAGCATTAATGATTATACATTTACATATGATCAGGATTTTACAAGCCGATTTACAATTCATTTTACAATAACTGATATATACGAGAATGGTTATTCGGAAATACCATTCCATGCTTACTCAAACAACGAAATTATAAAAGTACGATTTGCCGATTCCGATATCTATAATATAAGATTATATAATTTAATGGGTCAGAAAATTTACGATAAAGAAAATGTACATTCGAATATTGACCTACCTTATTTAGTTTCTGGGTATTATTTCGTTAAAGTTAGTACTGGTAATAGATATTCCGTTAAAAAAGTAATCGTTAATTAATAAAGTCAGGCTAGTTTAATACACCCTATAATGAATAACATAAATAAACTTAAATCAATACTTCTAATAATATTATTTTTTCTGAGCACATCCATTGTTGCTCAAATTTATTCTCCGGAAGGTTTAAACATGCCCGGGAGTTGGAACAACTGGACTAACCCACCTACAAATCTGTCTTTTGCAGGAAACGCTCAAACCTCAGGAGGTATGGTCAAAGTTATTCCTCTGACGTTTCCTATTTACCAAACTATTTTCCATGTAAATCAAAATACGGGTTCCGTGGCGGGTGGTGATTATGAATTTAAACTTACCTCAGGTCCTTTAGATAATATCTGGCAAAACCAATGGGGTAATGTGGTTGTGGAAATGAACACCCTGCAGGAGTACCAATATGGTGTAGCAGGAACAAACGAACCTGGTAATAATTCGGTTAGCCTAAGCGAAGATAGTTGGTATATTATCAATTTTAATAATATCGGCTATGAGAGTACCAACGGTATATTTATGGAGCTAAGTGGTGAACCTGTTGATATTATTACCGTTGAACAGTTTCCCATGTTGCCTTCAAACACCGAAGAAGTTGAAATAACCATTGAAGTATCACATCAGCCTGCTTTTGAGGAGCATGTTTTCCTTAGGTATTCTATCAATCACTTTGTAGGTTCTTACATCACCGAGTTTGTTTTCAACGGAACACAAGGCTCGGCCATAATTCCTCCGTATGATGATGGTGAGGAAATCATGTACTATGTTTTCTCAAGTGCAATTGAAAGCCCTCAATATTATGATATTCAAACAATTAAATACAACAATAATTCTGGATCCAATTATAGTTATAGAGTTGGTGACACCCTCTCTTGTGGAACCGACCTTTCATTAGTATCTACTGAGCCTGCTTTTCCATTGGAAAGTACCGATGTATTAATCACATTCAATGCTGAGCTGGGCAATGGGGGTCTTTTGGGTTATAATGATGATGTTTATGCACATACCGGAGTAATTACAAGTGAAAGTACAAGTTCGTCTGATTGGAAATATGTGAAAACAGAATGGGGTGAAAATACCCCTGAAACAAAACTATCACTCATCGATAGTAATTTATATCAATTATATATTCCCAATATAAGAGAGTATTACGGAGTTCCTGCCGGAGAAGAAATTCTTGATATGGCGTTTGTATTCAGGTCATTTGAACCTGTAAACGGTGGTTCATATATGGAAGCTAAAACCGCCGAGAACAGCGACATTTTTATTACCGTGTATGCCGATGAAATGAATGTGAAGATTACATATCCAACATCCCGTGACAATCTATTTAGCCCAAATGAACTTGTCCCTATTTGTGCCACATCATTGCAGTCACCAACAGGTGTAGGACTCTTTATGGATAACGAATTCATTGGTGCATCACTCGAAGGGGATAATCATGTTGTTGTAGGATTGTTGACATCTGATTATGAACCAGGTGTACATTGGCTGGAAGCAAGGGCAGGAAATGAAACAAATATTGTTTATGACTCATTGATGATATATATCAGAGGAGAGGTTCCGGTAGCTGAACTTCCTGAAGGTATTATTCCGGGAATAAATTATATAGATGACAATACCGTTACTTTAGTATTACAAGATCCGCCTAAACAAAAAGACTTTGCCTTTGTAATTGGAGATTTCAATAACTGGAGCGTTAATGATGATTCATATATGAACCGTACTCCCCAAGGTGATTATTACTGGATTACCATCAGTGGACTAACTCCGGGAGAAGAATACGCCTATCAATATTATATAAACGGTGATTTAAAACTTGCCGATCCATATTGTGATAAAGTACTTGATCCATGGAACGACAAGTGGATTGAACTGGAAAATTACCCCTACCTTAAGGATTATCCATTTGACCTAACCACCGGAATTGTAAGTGTATTTGAACCCGGTAAACAACCTTATAACTGGGTGGTTGATGACTTCACTCCTGTTGCTGTACATGAAACACAATCAAACTTAATCATATACGAATTACTTATTCGTGATTTTGTTGCTGACAGACGAATTGCTTCCGTAATGGATTCGTTGGATTACCTCAAAAACCTTGGAATAAATGCAATTGAACTTATGCCGATAAACGAATTTGAAGGAAATGACAGCTGGGGATATAATCCTTCATTCTATTTCGCCACTGATAAAGCTTACGGAACAACAATTGATTACAAAGCTTTTATTGATGCATGCCATGAAAGAGATATTGCGGTAATTATTGACGTAGTTCTGAATCATTCGTTTAGTCAATCACCACTGGTACAGATGTATTGGGATGGAGCTACAAACATGCCTACCCCACAAAACCCATGGTATAATCAAACTGCAACACATCCCCTTAGTCCGGGTTATGATTTCAATCACGAAAGTGAATATACGAAAGAGTTCACAAAAAGGTTTTTCAACTACTGGATAGATGAATTTAAAGTTGATGGTTTTAGGTTAGATTTATCAAAAGGATTTACTCAAAACTATACAGGCCAGGATATTGGTGCATGGAGCCAATATGATCAATCAAGGATAAATATCTTAACCGATTATTACAATTCCATAAAGGAAACTAATCCAAATACCTATGTAATTCTGGAGCATTTATCGAACAACGATGAAGAAGTTGTGCTTGCAAATACAGGTATGTTATTGTGGGGAAATATGTCGGAACAGTTTAATCAGAATACAATGGGGTGGAATGATAACTCGGATTTCTCATGGGCATATTATAACGATCGTGGATTTACATATCCCAACCTCATCCCATACATGGAAAGCCACGATGAAGAGCGATTAATGTACAAAAACCTCATGTGGGGAAATGGATCAGGTAGCTATGATATTACAGATACTACTACAGCCCTTTCTAGAATTTCCGGAATAATCCCAATGTACTTTATGGTACCCGGACCAAAAATGATTTGGCAATTTGGTGAACTCGGATATGATTACAGTATTAATTATTGTAGTGATGGAACAGTAAGTGAAGATTGCAGAACTCAAAGCAAACCTGTTAGATGGGATTATTGGAACAATAGCGACAGGCAGGAGATCTATCAGGTAATGGCCGGAATGGCGAAGTTAAAAACAAGCCAGGAAGCCTTTAAAATTGGTAATTACACAAAAGACTTATCGAGCCTTATAAAAAAGTCATGGTTAACTCACAGCTCGTTAAATGTATGTGTTGGTGGCAATTATGATGTTGTTTCGCATTCAACTTCCCCCGGTTTCCAGCACACAGGAACATGGTACAATTATTTTACCGGCGAAAGTATTGATGTAACAAACTCTTCGGGCCATAGCGTTGAACTTCAAGCTGGTGATTACTACGTTTATACAGATCAAAAACTTGAAAGACCATTTGTAAGTTTAGATATTGATGTTAAGTGGAAAGAAACCGGAAATCCGGTAACCGGTGCCAATGTAACGGTACTATTGTTAGGAAATAAAGTTACCGGTGGTGATGGTATTGCCGATTTTAAAGCTGCATCAAATAGTGATTATTTATATACAGTAGCAATCAGTGGACATGATAATGTTAGTGGTACTATTTCAGTTGGTGAAGATGACCTTACCATTACAATAGAAATTGATGGTGCTGATGGACTTGACGAGATATTTGACAGAAGGATAAATATTTATCCAAACCCTGCTCAAAATAAAGTTACCATTGAATCTGACACAGATTACAAACTGCAAATTTCAGATATAAACGGAAGAGGATTGAAAATAGTTAGTATTTCCAGAGGAACG
>CALDOI010000025.1 GCA_937912115.1 uncultured Bacteroidota bacterium
TTCGCGCAACAAAGGTAAAAGTGTGACTGCACTTGAAATTGAATTTGGTGTATTACATGTTAGACTTTTTTCAAAATTTAGATCCTTAAACCCGGATTCTTTCCAGCACACCTCTGGATTGCCTTGCTTTCATTCTTGAAAGCAAAATCCAAAAAAATTGTATCTTTGATAAAATCCAAAAAAAACAGACATGGATATTAGATTCTTTCTCATAGTAATAATAGCCTTTCTGGGGGCTATTTCAATACTGCTTTTTTTATTGTACAGGCTTATTAAAAAATATTTCAGCAGGACTGACTGGAGTTTGGTTTATCCTGAACTAATGGGTATGTATGAAGAGGATGATATGTCGTATTCTATCAAAGGGAATTCAGTTTCGCAAGATCTGGATCAGATGTTGTACGAAGAGCCTTCTCCATCTCAGGCAGCTGACAATCTTGAAAAATTCAAAAATGATATTTCAATAGAACAGCAATCAGGTGATACTGTATTGTGTACAGCATATTCCCCTGAAGTTGTTGAAATGGATGAAGAATTTATTGTGGCAGCGTTTGTTTCATTCCCGGAGCAGAAGGATGAAGTCGAAGAAGCAGCCCGGATGATTGATGATGAACTAATTAAGAAGGCAGAGAAATTTCTCAACCTCAAAGTAAAAAATGGTGAAAAAATATCATTCATTCTTCATATCGATGGCTGTGAAATTGATGATCCTTCACAAACAATCACATGGCAGGGTGAAGTTGCTTCTGTTGAATTTGGAGTAAAAATATTACCCGAAACAACCAGTAAGAAATTGTTGGCTAAACTACAAATAAGTGTTGCTGGTATTCCGGCTGGAAATATAAAATTCCGAATTAAAATTAACAACGAAGAAAGCCAAACCAGTATAGAAAATGCAGTTGTTGAAGCTACTACTTATAAAAATGCTTTCATTTCCTATGCTTCCCCCGACAGGGATGAAGTACTAAGAAGAACGCAGATGCTTTCAGCAACAGGAATTTCCTTTTTCCAGGATATAATGCAGCTTAAACCGGGCGAGTTATGGGAGAAATCGTTATACAAACAAATTGATAACTGTGATGTATTTTTCCTCTTTTGGAGTTCATCGGCAAAAAACTCGAAGTGGGTAATGGAAGAATATAAATATGCACAAAGCCTTCAATTAAAGGGAAAGTCGATAGAAATTATCCCGGTTCCCATTGAAGGTCCACCTGCACCTGATCCACCGGAAGAATTGTCCCACCTTCATTTTAATGATGGGTTTTTATATTTTATGCGCAATTAATTATTTGAAGGGCTTTCTACGAATTTTGTATTCTCTTAAATGGCACAATCCTATAACCCGCTTCTGCCAAATAGTTTGGGAGATAGATAAAAGAGTATATATCATAAATTACAGTAATTTGTAAATTAGTTTTATTAAAATCTTTTAGTGGCAGAAGACAATCATGTTCCTTTTTATTTTTATTTTTTATCTCACTATATTTCCATCCATTCAGGTAATGATAAGCGTACCATCTATTGTGTTCCATTCTTATCATCTTTTCAAATAGCGTATTAAACGCTTTAGGGAAATACTTCACTTCATAACTATTGCCTGTCCAAAATTTATCCAGTTCTTTTGAGTACTCTTTTAATGCTTCTTCCCCAATTCCTAGCCTTTTCCTATCTGCTTCTAAAACTTTTAATAGTGTATCCCTGTTTGCATCAAGCAATTCTTTTTTTGTTATTGAAACATGTGAAACCTTCTCCATTTTTAACCCCATAGACTTTAGTTTCAGTTTAATATGATACGCCAAGGCAAGACTTGAAAGTTTATCGCTATATTTTTCAACAAGAAACCATTTCTTATTTGTCTCCTTTTCATCATAGGCAAACACGTCAGGGTTATACATATCACCATATCCAAAGTGGATCAACTTAGCCAGGAGATACTTCTCTTCTCCAATCAGGTTATCGCTGCTCAAAACATTATCGCTATTTCCAAATGCATAAAAGTTTTTGAAAGTTCCGGTCTCTTTATTGACAATATTTGCCAATAATTGTTGGTCATAAATTGCGAATAGTATTTTTGGCATTTCAATATCATCTACCGATTTTCCCAGATATGTTCTATTAAATAATTCAACCGCCAAATCCAGGTTAGTGGATTCGTTATCATAAGCAATTATAATGTTGGCAATATTTTTCTTTTCCCAAATTTCATCATTAAAAAACTCTAAATTATCACTATCTATTTTCTTGGCTTTAAGTTTAAATGTAGGGAAATTATCTTCAATATAATAAAGATGCTTCTTTATCTTTATGATCAGGTTTTCAGCATCCTTGTCCACAATAAAAACAGTATGTACATTCTCATTTGGCAGGTGTGATATTTGTGCCATTTGATAAATAATGTTATAAACAAGTTCACCATCACCAATCAAAACACTGCACAAATCTTCGCTGGTTTCAATAAACTTATTAGTATCTCCATCAACGCTATGGTTTTCAAAAAGATCATATGCTACTTCCTTAAAAAATGAAAATGTTTTTATATCAATTTTCAATTTTTTATCCTTATCCGGCAAAATAAACTGTTGATGAAAAAGAATGTCAAGATCCCTGTTTTGGATATGTACAATTAGCTTAATTGTGTTTTCAATATTTTGTTCTTCATATAAATCAATTAACTTTTTTGCCAGCTCAATATTAATCCTGTCATTACCCAATGCGATAACCGCATTTTGCATTGTTTTAAAATTTAGCTTTTCCAAAGTTCTGTCCTTTAGGGCATCCCCCACCATAACACCCATACCCTTCTTTCTAAACTCTTCGAGGTTATGGTTATTTAGATCCGACTCTATTATAACAACACCGGGCTGTCCGTTATTTTGAGAATATGAATTCAGAAAACTTAGGGAAACCTTGCCTAATCCAAAAACAACATTATGATTTTTACCGAAGATGTTATAAACCTTATATTTATCGTAGCTGTTTTTTATTAGTAACACAATAGCAACAAAAGAAATAGTAGATATTGCGAAAAAAACAGCAAGAATAATTTGCCAGTTTGTCTCGCTCCATAGACTAGGATAATCTAATCCAAACATTTTAATACTATTGAGTATGCTTGAAATCGGGTGTCCACCCTTTTCAATGAAGCCATATGTTCCAAAAAGAATCGTTAAAAATGCAAGCCCCCCCAATATATATGGCTTATATCTTAGCTTCAGTATTGCATAAATAATTTCATGGTTTTTTTTCTGTTTATTAGTTTCTATTGTCATTGTTGTATATTTGGGTTATGGAATGCATCTTCTGAAGAGATTGAAACATCAGAGCTAATCCCAGGTTATGTGTTTAACTAATAGCTATATACTGATCAATTATCAACCTCACTCCCCAAACTTATAACCCAACGACCTTCGCTGTGAAGAACTATCCTTGTTAGGAATAAACTCTACTACATCATCAATACCAATTGTTGACATCATTTTTTCTGTTCTCTGTTTTTTGCTCAAATCAGCCATACGTAGCTCATGATTTCGGGTTGATTTTTCGATAATTTTTCGTATTGAACGAGCATTTCCAAAAAAGCGATCACGATTATCAAAAATATGTTTAATATATGTTTTTAGATGCATTTCTGCCTCTGAATCAACAATTAAACCTTTGTCACCATACATATTTAGGGCAATTTCCCAAAGTTCATCTACTGTGAAATCCTCAAAATGAAAACTCTGATCGAAACGGGATTTAAGTCCCGGATTTGCCTCAAGGAATTCCTTCATATTTTGGGTATACCCTGCCACAATAATTCCAAATTCACTACGGTGATCTTCCATTTCTTTTATCATTGCAGCAATTGCTTCACCTCCAAAATCACCCCTAGACCCTTTCGTTCCACCAGTAATCGCATAAGCTTCATCAATAAATAGAATCCCGCCCATAGCTTTAGTAATAAGATCCTTAGTTTTGCCCGAAGTTTGCCCAACCCATCCGGCAACTAAATCACCACCATCAGCATCAATTAAATGACCTCTTTCCAGCATACCCAGAGCCTTATAAACCTTCGCTATTATTCGGGCAACAGTCGTTTTCCCTGTACCGGGATTACCGCTAAACACACTGTGCATTGAAAATGCTTTAAGGATATCTCTGTTGTTTTCTTTATAATAACGGCTAAGCTTAACTAATTCTCTAACCTCCTGTTTTATTGTAGCCAAGCCTGTTAGCGCACCCAATTCTTCCAGAGCCTCTTTTAACAGATTTTCATCTATTCCAATATTAAGTTTCTTATCGATATTTGGATTACTTACATCTTCAATATCTTCAGCTATTAATGTTGAAAGCTGCGATTTTGTTAATTTATCAAGATTTGGATCTTTCATTACCCTGACACCCAGGTTCATTTTCGCTTCATCAATTAATGCAAATGCAAAACGGGCATTCCCAAAGGATTTATCTCTTTTTCTAAAAGCATCGGTAAGCACCTTTTTAAGTTGTGTTTCAGCTCCTTTTGAGATTTTTACACCTTTTTTATCAGCAGCAAATTCAGCAATACTTGATAATTCGTCAGGAGTATAATCCTCAAAATGGAAATAATTCCTGAAACGGGATTTGAGTCCGGGATTTGAGTTTAGAAACGAGTCCATTTCTTTTGGGTAACCCGCAACCATAATTGCAATATCACCTTTACCATCACTCATTTCTGTAATAAGTGCCGCAATGGCCTCGCTACCGAAATCGTTACCTGTATTTCCTTCCTTAAAGAGCATATATGCCTCATCAATAAATAGGATGCCGCCCCTTGCTTTTTCAATTGCTTTTTTTGTGTCCTTACCAGTTTGTCGTATGAACCCGGCAATAATATCATTTGCCTCAACGGTGTGAACATGCCCTTTTGACAATAATCCCATTGATTTGTAAATCTCACCAAGCATTTTCACAACAGTTGTTTTTCCGGTACCCGGATTTCCAGTAAAAACACTATGCATCACAATTTCGTCCTCATCCTTTATTCCTGATTCTTCACGAAACTGTAGAAAACTTACATAATCGATGTACTCTCTTACCTTATTTTTGATGTTTTCAAGACCAATCAAAGAATCGAGTCCTTCAAGTATTTCTTCAACAGATTTATCATCAACAAATACCTCAGTATCTTCATCGTTGCTCTCGGTTTCATTTGTTTTATTCTTATCAGAACTTAAGGCATTAGATTCTTTAATATCAATTGCATCATTAAATACAGTGCTTACATCTTCATTTAATAATGCCTCATAATCACTAATTCTTATAATTTCTTTATTTCCAATCGAAAATGGTATTACAGCAATAACAGTATCCAAAAAAACAATTTCCATTGTATAACTATCTTCTATCCATGTGCCGGTATTTTTCCCACCCCAGCCTGCGGTGATCGTAAAATCCTCGCCTGTTCCTGCATCAGGAGTAACCATGAAAAATGAATCGCTGGTTCCAATATGCATTCCGGTGTCGTCATATATATTAAAGAAAAATTCACAACGCCATTCATGTGGAACAAGGTTAA
>CALDOI010000026.1 GCA_937912115.1 uncultured Bacteroidota bacterium
CCGATGGAATTATATTCTGATAAAATAGCACATTACCATTTTTATACTTTCATAATTAGTATTTTATTTTTGATATCAGGCATATTAATTGCTATTCCACTATTAATAAAAATAGGAGCAATCATATTGGTAGTTACCGCCTTATTATACAATTACAATGTTTTTAAAATAATTTTTCATAAAGAAACTAAAAATGAATCTTGATAGCTTTACACCAATAGAAAAAGAAATACTCGAGCTACTTAAATCTGTTATGGATCCTGAAGTAGCAGTAAATGTTGTTGATCTTGGATTAATTTACGAAATAAATTATCACGTAGAACGCAAACTCATTCATGTACTAATGACATTGTCAACCAGAGGATGCCCGCTTGGTGATACAATAATGAGAAATATCGAAGTTGTAATCGAAGAAAAATATCCAGGAATGGATGTGGATGTTGAACTTACCTGGGAACCTGAGTGGTCGCCTGATATGATTACCGAAGATGGCCGAAAAGCTATAGATCAATAACCCAATGTTCTCCAAAACTACTGAATATGCTATAAGGGCTATCATTTTCCTTTCTGTAAAAACAGATATTAACAAACTTAAGGGTGTATCTGATATTGCCATTGAGCTAAATTTTCCGGAAGCATTTTTGGGCAAGGTATTGCAGAACCTTGTTAGAGCAGGACTAATAGTATCTGTTAAAGGCCCCGGAGGTGGTTTTTATATAAATAGCAATACATTAAAACTTACCATATTAGATATAGTTGAGATGTTAGAAGGGCTTAACTTTTTAAATAAATGTGGTCTTGGCATGCATTCGTGTAATAAGGAAAACCCATGTCCCATACACGATGAATACAAATCTGTTTCCGAAAATATCCGAAAAGCACTTTCCTATAAATCCATAAAGGATATAAGTGAGGATGTTAAATCGGGCAATAATAATCTCTTGTTTTAACACTTGATAAATAGAACCATTCTAAGTTATTTTTGTTTGTAGTCCACCCAATATATTTTATATTTGCCATTCGTATAACCTCAAATTTAAATACAATGAAAAAACATAATTTTTACGCGGGTCCTTCAATCCTCCCTCAATTCACAATCGAAAAAACTGCTGAAGCTATTCATAACTTTGCAGGTACTGGTTTATCTGTTATGGAAGTAAGTCATCGTAGTAAAGAATTTATTGCTGTTGTTGACGAAGCAACTAAGCTTTTCAGAGAACTTCTAAACATCCCTGAGAATTATTCAGTATTGTTTTTAGGCGGTGGTGCAAGTACTCAATTTGCAATGATCCCATTTAACCTTTTTGTAAACAAAGCAGCATATTTAAACACTGGCGTTTGGGCTAAAAAAGCAATAAAAGAAGCAAAGATGTTTGGTGAAGTAGATGTTGTAGCTTCATCCGAAGATAAGAATTTTTCATACATCCCAAAAGGATACTCAATCCCTAAGGATGCTGATTATTTCCACATAACAACTAACAATACCATTTATGGTACCGAAATCAAATATGATATTGATTCTCCTGTTCCTTTGGTAGCTGATATGTCATCTGATATTTTTTCACGCCCGATTGATGTATCAAAATATGCTATTATTTATGGCGGAGCACAAAAAAACCTGGCTCCTGCCGGCGTAACATTCGTAATAATTCGCAACGATATTCTTGGTAAGGTTAAACATCATCTTCCAACCATGATGAACTATCAAACTCATATTGATGCCGAAAGTATGTTTAATACACCTCCCGTTGTGCCAATTTTTGCTGCACTACAAACCCTTAAGTGGTTAGTCGATCAGGGTGGTGTTGAGGCTATGAATAAAATAAATGTTCATAAAGCTGGATTATTGTATAATGAAATCGACAGAAACTCTCTTTTCAAAGCTACAGTTATTGCGGAAGAAGATCGTTCGTTAATGAATATTTGCTTTGTAATGACCGAAGGTAACGAAGATAAAGAAAAAGCATTCTTCGAATTTGCCAGCTCAAAAGGTATGATTGGTATTAAAGGGCACCGCTCAGTTGGTGGTTTCCGTGCATCAACCTACAATGCACTTCCTGTTGAAAGTGTTGAAGCATTAGTTGCTACAATGCAAGAATTTGAAAAAGATAATAGTTAACATATAAACCCACATATCTAAATATTACTAGTATGGCAAAAGTATTAGTCGCTACCGAAAAACCATTTGCAGCTGAGGCTGTAGAACAAATAGCTGAAATTTTTAACAAAGCCGGCTATGAATGTACATTTTTCGAAAAGTACAATGGTCAAGATGAATTAATTGCTGCTGTAGCTGATGCAGAAGCAATAATTATTAGAAGTGATAATGTAACTCCGGAAGTTATAGAAGCTGCTAAAAAGCTAAAAATAGTTGTAAGAGCCGGAGCAGGATTTGATAATGTAAACCTTGAAGCCGCAACAAAAAATGATGTTTGTGTTATGAATACACCTGGTCAAAATTCCAATGCAGTTGCAGAGCTTGTTCTTGGTATGATGGTATACCAGGCACGAAGTCATTATAATGGAACTTCGGGCACCGAGCTTTGCTGCAAGAAATTAGGGATTCATGCATATGGAAATGTTGGTAAACTTGTTGCCAAAATAGCCAAAGGCTTTGGAATGGAAGTATTTGCATTTGACCCATTTGTGGCAAAAAAAACCATTGAAGCTGATGGAGTTACTGTGTTTGATACGGTAGAAGAGCTTTATAGCACTTGTGATTACGTAAGCCTTCATATTCCTGCAAATGAACATACAATCAAATCAATAAATTATGATCTATTGTCGAAAATGAAACCTAACGCCGTACTTGTTAATACTGCACGTAAAGAGGTAATCAACGAAGATGATATGATAAAAATATTTACTGAAAAATCAGGTTTTAAATACGTTAGCGATATAGCACCTTCGAATAAAGAGCTGTTGTTGGAATCCTATCCAAATCGTTGTTTCTTTACCCCTAAGAAAATGGGTGCACAAACAGCTGAGGCAAATATCAATGCAGGAAAAGCAGCTGCTCGTCAAATAATAAGTTTTCTAGAAAAAGGAGATACTACTTTCAAAGTCAATTAATTTCCAAACAATAATTAATTAGTTGCTGTTATTATGGTAACTATTAAGCAATTATTTGTTAATTTATTCACAAATGAATAGTTCAAGTAATTAAATAAAGACAACTAATTAATAAAATACAAATTATAATTTAACTAATTTCTTTATGTATAATCAAAAGGAAAAAACTGAAAAAGCTGGAACTTTTTTTAGGTTCGAGGACTTAAGAATTTATCATAAATCCTTAGACTATATAGTATGGCTGCAAGATGTAACAATGCTATATCCTAATAATGATCAGTCTCAATTTGTACTACGTTTTAGTGACTCTGCAAGAAATATTGCTTTTTTTATAGCTGAAGGTTCAGCAAGAGATAAGGTTCAATTTATACAATATCTTAAAATGGCTAAAAGCGCTATTAGGGAATGCTTGGTCTTTACAACTCT
>CALDOI010000027.1 GCA_937912115.1 uncultured Bacteroidota bacterium
CCAAGTTGGCATAACCATAATCAAGTATATTGAAATCATTTGGGAAGAACCAAAGAAATAATCCGGTAGTAACCAAAAAAACAAGGATAACAACATATCCGGTAATTGAACTCAAGAAAGCTCTTATTTCCTTCAAATATAATGCGAGCATAATTTTAATCAATAATTAATGAGACTTACACTAAATATTATGTCTCAAACGGATGCAAAAATAATACTTTTTTATCCCATAATTACTTAAACAAAATCGGTTACAATTATCCATCTGGCATTTTATGTCTTATATTAACAATGTGTTGTTTATAGCTATCATTAATATAACCTGTATAGTTTCCCCGGCAGACTTTGTATTAACCCCTCAAATTCAAGCATAAGTAACGCAGATGCAACTTTTGACATCGACAATTCTGATTCGATGACAAGTTTATCCACACTAATCTCCTTCGAGTTTTCAATAATTTTCATCACCAATTTTTGCTCATCTGTTAATTGAAGGAATAATTCACGTTGCTTTTTTACATTCACTCTCAAATCGTCCCATCCCATAATATATGCTATATCTTTTGACGATTCAGCCAAGGCGGCTCTATTTGATTTTATCAGCAAATTACAACCTTTTGAGTACTCATCAGTTATACGTCCGGGAATTGCAAAAACATCCCGGTTGTATGAGTTTGCAAGTCCTGCGGTAATAAGAGCACCGCCCTTACCTGCTGATTCTACAACAACAACTGCATCACACATTCCAGCTACTATCCTGTTACGTTTTGGAAAATTTTCCCTGTCGGGGATTGTATTTGTTAAAAACTCAGTTAACAGTCCTCCTTTTTCCAGCATATTTTCCGCAAGTTTTCTATTTTGTGATGGGTAAATTCTATCCAGGCCATGGCCAAGGACGCCAACGGTACTAAGGTTTTCCTTGAGCGCTGCTTTGTGAGCATAGCTATCGATTCCGTATGCTAGACCACTAACCACAAGAACATCCTTTGTCTTTAGTCCCTCGATAAACTTCTCGCAGATTACTCTTCCGTCATTAGTTGCTTTGCGTGTTCCAACAAAAGCAATCACTCGTTTAGCGTTCAAATCAGCATTACCCTTGTAATACAATAATAGAGGACCATCTTCACAGTTCAATAATCTTGCAGGGTAATCTGGATGAGTATAAAATAGAATTTGGATGTCATTTTTTTCTGCAAATGCGATCTCCTTTTCTGCTCTGCTAATTACATTTTGGCCAACAATACTGTTTACTATTGATGGTCCAATACCCGGGATTTTCATTAAGGCATGTTTTTTTTCTTTAAAAACAGCCTCAACACCACCACAATAAGCTATCAATTTTTTTCCAACAATATCACCAATACCGGGGATTAAAGTAATTGCAACTTGATATTTAAGGATTTCATTGGGCATGTTCAAAAATAGCAAATTAATAAAACAATTTGTCGAATAATATTAAATCTACTTCAAAAAAATTTAATTAAACAGCGTCAGCAAAACCAAATAGTTCTTGGCTATTTCTTTTTACATTCATACTTATTTTTCCTTTATAAACCAATAACAGTATATTTGTATTTACATATGGTTAGAAAGAAAAATATTCTTGTTTGCCCTCTTGATTGGGGGCTTGGTCATGCTACACGTATGGTTCCCATTATCAAGGCAATTGATAATCATGGGGCTAATGCAATACTTGCTGCTGATAACCAACCCTTGGAATTTCTTCAACAATATTTTCCTAAAAACAAAACAATCAAGCTTCAAGGATATAGTCCTAAATATCCCGTGAACGGCTCAATGACATGGGCTATGATAAAATCAATACCAGAGATGGTAAAATATTCCAGGCTGGCAAATAATGACTTGCAAATAATAATTGAAGATTATAATATTGATGCCGTAATTTCTGATAATCGATATGAGTTATCCACTTCAAAAGTCCCAACTATTTTTATAACACATCAACTAAATATTCAAACCTCCGGATTACAATCACTGGGCAAACCACTAATTAATTATATACTAAAATACTATATCAAAAAATATGATGAGATTTGGATACCAGATATAGATGGTGTTAACAACCTGTCCGGCGTTTTATCAAAGTCGAATAAGTTTAATGACAAAAAATACCACATTGGTCTACTAAGCAGGTTTTCCAAAATATCCGAAGTAAATATATCTGATGATATTGATGTATTAATTATACTATCTGGTCCTGAACCACAACGATCGATCCTTGAAAAATTACTACTACAACAATCATTGCAAACCGACCTAAAAACTATTATTCTTCAAGGAAAACCAAAAGAGTATAAAGTTCAAAAAATCGATAATGTAAAGTTAATATCACATCTTAACGACCATGATTTTTCATCTCTTTTACGTTCAGCCAAATGCATTATTAGCCGACCCGGCTACTCAACGCTGATGGATATGGCGGTTATTGGATGCAAAGCTGTATTTATACCCACCCCTGGACAAACTGAACAGGAATATCTTGCAAAAAAACTACGCAACGAAGGCAAAGCATACTCAGAAAGTCAAAACAACTTTAAACTTATTGATGCAATTCAAAACCAAGATGATTACCTTGGATTATCAGTTAACGAAAGTTCTAATTTACTCAACCAAAGAATACAAAACTTGTTAAATATCTGCTAACAAAACATGTATCACATCCATTGCATTACCAATTAATCTATTTTTGCCGTTCAAAATTTCAATATTTAAATTGACAATAAACAAAATAAATAATCTACTATCAAAAATTAGCAAGCCAATATGGAATATTTTGGGTAGCATATTTGCAAGTATTGGGGTTATTGGTGTTTTTGTCCCTTTGTTACCAACCACTCCTTTTTTACTATTGGCAGCATATTGCTTTAAAAGGGGTTCTGATAGAATGCGGGCTTGGTTTGAAAAAAACAAACTATTCAATGTGTATTTAAAAAACTACCGCGACAAAAAAGGGATGTCAACTTGGGCAAAAATAAATTCAATTTTCATTGTTTGGATCACAGTTGGAATATCCATTTACTTTGTTGCCAACATTTATATACGTATAGTACTTGTATTAGTTATATTGGGTGTTACAATACACCTTCTTAGAATTCCATTGAACAAAGAATAGTTTTTTATATACCTTTACCACAAACACTTAATAGGATGTTGTTAGAAAAACAAATGAAACTTGCAGATGTAATTCACCACGATTATAATCTTGTACCGGTTATTAACAGATTTGGAATTGTTCTTGGTTTTGGCGATGGAAGTATAGAAAGCATATGCAATAATAAGAATATTGACATAGATTTTTTCCTAACCATCCTAAACGCGTTTCATGACCCTCAGTTGCTTGACAAAGAATTTTTACAAAGTTTTTCAGCCAGATTACTAATCGATTATTTACGGAAAACACATAATTATTATTTAGCTCACAAAATTCCCGAAATTGAGTGTTTAATTGTTGAAATGGCTTCTGAATCCTCTGATAAGAAAAGGTCATATGAGCTTCTTCAAAAATTCTTTGAGGAATATAAAAATGAGCTAATTAAGCATATTGACCGAGAAGAAACACGAGTTTACCCATATGTAATTGAACTTGAGGAAGCCATTCAAAACAACTCTGTCTCTGAATCACTTATATTAAGAAGTAATGAATATTCCATCACTTCCTACGAAGAAGAACATGATAATGTAGAAGAAAAGCTAACGGATCTTAAAAATATAATTATTAAATATTTACCCCCGTCCAAGAATCAAAAAAACAGATTTAAACTACTTAAGGAGTTAACTGTACTCGAGAAGGATTTAGTTGATCACGCACGAATTGAAGATCTAATACTTGTGCCAAAGGTTGAGTTATTGGAAAAATCCTTAACAAATAACTAATTATTGCGATGGGTAAAACTAAAAAGGTAGTAGTTGTTTCTGACGCGTTTTTACTCACAGCGGGAATCGAAAATCTGATACTTGAGCTAAGTGGCATGCTTGTGGATCATGTATTCGATGGAAGTGAAAAACGGTTAAGTGAAAAGATTATTAGTAAAAAACCTGAGTTTGTAATTATTGACCCTGAATGTATTAAGGAAATTTTGATCCCCATACTTAGGGAGCTTAGTGAAGAATCGGATATTATTGTTATTGGAATAGTTACGAAGGTCACATCTCAAAACATCGTAAGTAGATTTTCACATACCCTGGATAAAGAAAACAACAAATTTCAACTAATTGAATGTTTACAAAAAATTGTTGGTAACCAAAGCGACCCATTAGAAGACAATGAACCAACAATAAGTAAACGCGAAACAGAAATATTACAGAATCTGGCGCTGGGATTAACAAATCAGGAAGTTGCTGACAAGCTATTCTTAAGTGTACACACAGTTATGACTCACAGAAAAAAAATAACACGTAAACTGGGAATCAAATCAATATCGGGGTTAACGGTTTATGCCCTACTTAATAATATAGTCGACATTCGTGAAGTTGAAAGAAGCGTTTGATTCGAGAGTATGGTTACCAGTAAACGGCGAGTTGTAATTGGTGAATACTTTATCCAATAACAAAACTAATTACAATTTTTCTACTTTTGCACCTCAATTTTTATTCATGAGTAACATTAAAGAAATTCAGAGGAGAAGAACCTTTGCCATTATAAGCCACCCGGATGCAGGGAAAACAACTCTTACCGAAAAGTTGCTGCTTTTTGGTGGAGCAATACAAGTTGCCGGAGCTGTAAAGTCGAACAAAATAAAAAAAACAGCCACCTCCGATTGGATGGAAATCGAACGACAAAGGGGTATTTCGGTTGCAACATCTGTAATGGGTTTTGAATACAAGGACATCAAAATAAATATTCTGGATACACCTGGTCACCAGGATTTTCAGGAAGATACTTTTAGAACACTTACGGCAGCCGATAGTGTAGTTGTTGTAATTGATGTTGCCAAAGGTGTGGAGCCACAAACTGAAAAACTTGTAAAAGTTTGCCGTATGCGGAGCATTCCAATTATTGTTTTTATCAATAAGATGGACCGACCTGGTAAAGATGCCTTTGAATTACTCGATGAAATTGAACAAAAACTTCATCTGAAGGTAACTCCACTAAGCTGGCCTATAAATATGGGTCCTGCATTTAAGGGAGTTTATAATATATTTTCAAAATCATTAACATTGTTTTCACCTGGCAAACAAGTGATTGAAGAGGGCATTCAAATAGATGATCTTTCAGATATTAATGTTGATGAATATCTTGGGGAAGATGCCGACAAACTTAGAGAAGATGTTGAGTTGGTTGAAGGTGTATATCCTGAGTTTAAGGTTGATACATACCTTAATGGAAAATTGTCGCCGGTGTTTTTTGGTAGCGCGCTTAATAATTTTGGTGTTAAAGAACTGCTTGATAACTTTATTCAAATTGCACCATCACCGGTAGGTAGAGAAAGCAATGTTAGATTGGTTAAACCGGAAGAAGAACAATTTAGTGGATTTGTTTTTAAGATTCATGCCAATATGGATCCAAATCACCGCGATAGGATAGCATTTGTAAGAATTGTTTCAGGAACTTTTAGAAGGAACACAAACTATCTGCATTTAAGACTTAATCGGAAATTAAAATTCGCCAGTCCAACTGCCTTTATGGCTCAAAAAAAATCTATTGTTGACGAGATGTTTCCGGGGGATATTGTGGGGCTTCATGATACGGGCAATTTTAAAATTGGTGATACAATAACCGAGGGAGAGATTATGAGTTACAAAGGTATTCCCAGCTTTTCCCCTGAGCTGTTTAAATATGTAGAAAATGACAGCCCATTAAAAGCCAAACAATTGGCCAAGGGTATCGACCAGCTTATGGATGAAGGTGTGGCACAGTTATTTATAGGAAAACATACAGGCCGAAAAATAATTGGAACTGTTGGCGCCTTACAATTTGAAGTTATACAATATAGATTGGAACATGAGTATGGTGCTAAGTGTAGATTTGAACACATCACTCTATACAAGACAACCTGGTTTAAAAGCACTAACAAAGCGCAACTTAAGGATTTCAGAGCCAGAAAGGCAAATCAAATAGCCATTGATAAGGAAGGACGAGAAGTTTTTTTAGCCGATTCACAATTTGCATTGCAAATGGCCCAACAAAAATATACTGATATTGAGTTTTATTTTACTTCTGAGTTTTAATGGTATTATAATCCACTAGTTATTCAGCTCACAGCTTAAAACTTCTAGGATTGAAACGGGAAAGATTCTTCGCTTTCGCTACCAATGACAACATTTTATGAAATCCTGTATTTTAATGATTTATATTTCTTATGAAAGTTATACATTATTTGAAATCACAATTTGAAATAATCAAAATCCAAATAATAATTTTCAATACTCAAGATAATTGTTCAGACAGCGCTAGATTAGTGTTTTATCTCGCAAAGACGCCAAGACGCAAAGCTTTTTAAGGATAAATTTTCCTTTGCGGCTTTGCGCCTCTGCGAGAAATTATTTTTATGGATTATTGAGATTTGGGATTTTTGTCATATTACTATGTGCGCCCCTTTTTCCGGGGGTGTTGGGTCTAAGAATGACAAACTTATAATCAACAAAAAAGCCACAAACTCACAATTAATCTGTGAATCTGTGGCTTTAACTTTATCCGCGAAATTTACTATTTTACAATCATTTTCTTGGTTACCGCTTTATTACCAATTTCAATTGTGTAGAAATATACACCTGAATCAAGGTTACTAACATCAACATTAAAAGTATGTGCAAGTGCACTATTATTTACACTTTCGTGATGAATAACCTGTCCCAGAATATTACTAACAGTTAACTCGATAACACCTGCATTTTCTGATGTTACAAGAATACTAGTATTATTAACAGCAGGATTAGGATTATTTTGCGATACAGCAAAATTAGCTAATCCTTCGTGTGTATCTACACCAACAGGCATTGGCAATTTATATCCATCTATATAGTAGAAATTCATTTCCTGAGTATCATCACCAGGAACTGTATACTCAGTAAAGACAAATGGAATTTCACAATTCCAGATTTGGTCTTCTACTTCAAGTTCAGCAAATACATACTGCGACATACTACCAAAAAATGCACTAAACCAGTACAAACTTAATTCAGTTACATTTTGTACTCCACTCGCATTATAGGTATGATCTTCAGCATCATAACCTGTTACAAATATATTTGGATTTGTATTAGCTTCGGCGCCTTCTAAGTCTGTATCAAGCCATGAGAAGAACAAGTAATGACCATTAACCGTAGACGAAGCATATGGTCGGTTGTATTGTGTTATAGCACCAATATCACCGTCAAAGAAAAGGTTATCATATAATGCATCAGCATCCCATGTGGTTCCGCCATCATTTGAGAATAGATGCCATGTAGCCATTGTTCCTTCTCCAGGAAACCAACCCTCATCCGTTCCAATAGTTATTAAACCTGTGATATGTGGGTTGCCTTGATTATCAACAATAATATCAACTGAGAAACCCATATTGTAATATACTTCGTCGCGGTTAAATCCAGGACCGTAAAAGTCAATGCTTTCAATTATTTCATCCGACCAGTAATATTTAATGGATTCAATACCATCAACACCACCAAACTGAACATCAATTGGATCGCCCCAAGAATCGCCACCATCAGTTGTTTTAAGGAGTATGGGATGATAACTTGTGTATGGAGTTGGATTGCTAACAACATCACTCATAAATACCATATATCCTGTCAGCCCATCTGGTCCAAAGGCTATCTTAGTATCATTAAATGCATCCAGAGGTTGTAAAAATTCAAGTAAACTTTCTTCATAAACTATTTCTCCATCAACTATTTCACCGCGCCCAACAATTACCTCACCAGTATATTCAGAAGCGCCTGATGTATAATCAGTACTTGGCTCTATATACCATGATACACCTTGAGGTGTAACAGTTAAAGCATCAGGTATTAATCGCATATAGCCACCTCCTGTTTCAAGAAGAGTTTGTGTTGGGTTTGGAGGATCGGTTTCAGTAAGCACATTTGAACCATAAACATATCCTCCCCAAATTCCATTGGTATTAATAATTGAAGCTCCAAGATATGAATAATAAGCCATATCAGGATTAGTATTTCCTTCTGGATTATTAATTAAACCCTGTGGATATCTTCCGGCAGCTTCAGGATATTGTGGTCCTGGAGCAGTAGGAGTATAAACTTGCACATTGGTTGTCCAGCTAGCACCTCCATCGGTTGAAACATCGTATGAAAGTCTGCTGTTTCCTTCTACCTCAACTCCACCTGTCATGCGGTGAGTAAATACAACACTATTTAAGTTGGGGTCGGCCCAAACGTAGGTACGTGGATTACCATAATAACCATATGCATTACCCGACTGTCCCATGGGAACAAATGTAACTGCTCTACCATTTAACATCTCGGTTTTGGCTGTTGGAGTTTCACCGGTTAAAGCAGAGCCGTTGTTATGTGGCGCTTTTTCCAATTGAAGTTCTGTATTTGGTGCTTTCATACTTCTTAACACATGCTTTTGTGAGTAAGAAGAGAAACCAATACCAAATACTAATACAAGTAGTAGTAATTTTTTCATAATATTAGTTTTAATTATTAATAATCAGTGTTTAACGTTTATATAAAAAGACATATGCCATTATGCAATGGTTGTCACAGTCAAAATTAGTTTATTTTTTTATTTAACAAGCATTTTGTTTGAACCAGAGTTGTTGCCAATTCTAATTGTATAGACATATAATCCGGGGTCGAAGTTACACACATCCACATAAAAAGTATGCGCAAGGGCATTGTTGTTTACACTTTCGTGATGAACTAACTGACCAAGAGTATTGTGTATTTCCAAAATAATTTCACCTCTAGTTTTGGTGGTGACCAATATACTGGTTATGTCAAAAGCAGGATTAGGTGAGTTTTGAGAGATGGAAAAAGTTAATAAACTGCTCTCATCCTCATCAATACCCCATGGTTCACAAAGATAAGTATACCCGTCAATATACCAATACTGAATCTGGCTATAAGGATCACCAGTCACTGTAAATTCAGCAAACACGAAGGGTATTTCACACTCAGCATATTTATAATCACTCGAAAAAACATATTGCGACATGCTTCCATAGAATGCACTAAACCAATATAAACTTAGTTCAGTTACGTTATCTACATCTGTATAAACCATATCTTCGGTATCATAACCTACAATAAAAATATTTGGGTTTGTATTTCCTTCTGCTCCTTCCAGGTCAGTGTCGATCCATGAGAAGAATAGTAAGTCGCCATCAAAGGTTGAAGATGCGTAAGGCCGATTATACATTTGGGCAACATCGATTTCACCTTCAAAGAAAATATTATCATAAAGAGCCGTTGCATCCCAGTTACTACCTCCATCGTTTGAATATACATGCCAGGTTGCCATTGTTCCCTCACTTGGAAACCAACCTTCATCTGTAGCCAGAGCAATTATTCCTGTTATATGAGGATTACCAGCACCATCTACAATTAGATCACAATTGTAACCAAGGTTATAATAAACTTCATCACGATTAAAGCCGGAGCCATAATAATCAATGCTTGCAATAATTTCATCACTCCAATA
>CALDOI010000028.1 GCA_937912115.1 uncultured Bacteroidota bacterium
CAAATTCGAAAGGTAAACTATCCGAATCCAAACTATGTTGATCACAAAGATTTACGATTTGATGACGGAAACAATGACTATCATTTAGCAACCATATTTCAGGCGTAGCAATATCTTTGATTTTAATAATAGCCTTCGAGTACAGATAATGCTTTGGGCTAGTATAAACCATCATTTCTTCATAATAAAGAGGCTTTTCAATAATGCTGTTTTCATTCAATGGAGTTACCAGTATCCCAACATCTATTAAATCCTTGTTTAGATATTCAACAATTTTCTCTGTAACTAATTCCTCCACCTTAAGCTTAACATCAGGATAAGACCTTTTATAGTTTCCGGCAAACAATGGCAATAAATAAGGGGCAATGGTAGGAATTATACCAATACGTAAATCTCCACTTACTTCTTCTTTTGTTTCCTTTATTAACTCTGTTATTTTTTGATTTTCACGAAGAACAGTTCTGGCCTGATTTATTATTTTAATTCCTGATACTGTTGGTATTACAGGTTGTTTTGTTCTGTCAAATAAAATAATGCCAAGATGATCCTCCAGCTTTTTTACCTGCATACTTAAGGTTGGTTGAGTAACGAAACATTTTTCAGCAGCAGTTGCAAAATGACGATATGTGTCGATAGCGACTATATATTCCAGTTGTATTAATGTTATCATGAAGCAAATATAGATAAAATCTATCATAATATAAATATTATCGACTTGACAAATGATGAAAATGAATATATTTTTGCTTCATAAATAAAAACTAAATAACATAAATCATATTAAAATGGAAAATGAAGTATTAGTAAATCAAATGCCACGAATTGGAGATATAGCTCCGGATTTTGAAGCAGTAACAACTAAAGGAATAATTAAATTTTCAGATTATGCTCCCGGAAAATGGAAAGTAATGTTTTCACATCCTGCCGATTTTACTCCTGTATGTACAACAGAAATGAGCGGTTTTGCAACAAGAAAAGGAGAATTTGATGCATTAAATACTGAACTTATCGGATTAAGTATCGACAGTATACATGCTCATCTTGCATGGGTAAATAATGTTAGAGAGAATACAGGTGTATACTTTGACTTCCCTATTATTGCAGACATAGATATGAAAGTATCGAAGCTGTACGGGATGTTACAACCAAACGAAAGTGAAACAGCAGCGGTAAGAGCAGTATTCTTTATCGATCCAAATAACAAAATACGATTAATAATGTATTACCCATTAAATGTTGGTCGCAATATGGATGAAATTCTTAGAGTACTTGAAGGGTTGCAAATAAGTGATAAATTTAAAGTTGCCCTTCCTTTAGATTGGGTAAAAGGAGACAAAGTAATTGTTCCTCCACCAAAAAATCTTGATGAAATGCAAGAAAGAGTAGATCTGAAATCGGATGATAAAATTGATTTTTATCTGGTAAAAAGAGATTTATAACTATCTTTTCTACAGAGACTAAATATACTACAGTAGCTAATTATACAAACCCTTTCGGATTTTATATCCGGGAGGGTTTTTTAATATTGAACGTTGTATAAATAATACGGAGTTCGGAAGGTGTTATTTAACCAGCAATATTCACACTATAAATTATAGATTTGCTAAACACTCTCTTTTTTGATTGATACTACGAACTTCATTTTTGCTACTTTTGCAGTCTTAAAATATAGAATAACAATGACTAACAAAGAAATAGTAGTAAGTGGTATCCGACCAACAGGTAATCTTCATCTTGGCAACTACTTTGGCGCAATAAAGAATTTTGTGAAAATGCAGGAAACAAATGAATGTTTTTTCTTCATTGCCGATTACCATTCACTCACAACACACCCTACACCCGCTGACTTACAGCACAATGTTAAGCAGGTGCTTGTCGAATATCTTGCTGCCGGACTGGATCCTGAAAAATCAACATTATACTTACAAAGTGATGTGCCGGAAACAGCAGAACTTTATCTGATTCTCAATATGAACGCATATCTGGGTGAACTCGAAAGGGTAACAACCTTTAAGGATAAAGCCCGTCAACAGCCTAATAATGTTAATGCAGGATTACTAACCTATCCTACACTTATGGCAGCTGATATAATTATTCATAAGGCTGCTAAGGTACCGGTTGGTA
>CALDOI010000029.1 GCA_937912115.1 uncultured Bacteroidota bacterium
GTACAATTTAGAAGCATTCTGATATAGTTAGAGTGTTTGTTTATTACTTTTGTAGCTTAATTAAATATAATAATCATGTCAAAAAAATACGATCCAGCAACAGCACTTCAACGAATTGAGCAATTCGGTGAATTCGGTGATGTTAACCCATCAATCACCGACTCCGCAACATACACATTTATGCATGAAAATGTTATGATTGATGCCTTTCATGGTGAAGCAAAAGGATGTTTTCTATATTCTCGTCATTGGAATCCATCAAACAAATATTTGTCGGATGCCTTAGCAGTTATTGAAGGTACAGAAGCTGCATGGGTTACTGCATCGGGAATGGCTGCAATTACAACTGCAATTCTTCAAATTTGTAATGCCGGCGACCATATTATAACCAGTGTAACAACCTATGGCGGCACTTTTGCATTTTTAAAAAACTATGTTAAAAAGTTTAATATCGAAGTAACTTTTGTTAATATTTCTGATCATGAGAGTATTAAAAATGCTATTAAACCAAATACAAAAGTAATATATACAGAAAGTTTAACTAACCCAATGCTTCAGGTTAGTGATATCCCTGCGATCTCCAAAATTGCTCACGAACACGGCATAAAAGTACTTGTTGACAATACATTCACACCAATGATAATAAGCCCTTTTAAGCTTGGAGCAGATATTGTTGTATATAGTATGACAAAATTTATAAATGGGAAAAATGATTGTGTTGCCGGCGCGATATGTGCATCTGAAGAATTCATCAACGATATTAGCAATGTAAATGATGGTACTGCCATGTTACTTGGACCGGTGCTTGATCCTCTCCGTTCATCATCTATCCTTAAAAACCTGGCCACCTTACATATAAGAATGGTACAGCACGGTAAAAATGCCTTGTATCTTGCTCATAAATTTAAAGAAATTGGTCTTAAGTGTAACTACCCCGGTATGCCTGACCACCCACAACATGAGCTTATGAATAGCATGATGAATGATGGTTTTGGCTATAGCGGTATTATCGCAATTGATCTTGAAACTGCCGAGAGGGCAACACCATTTATGGAGATGATGCAGGAAAGAGGCGTAGGATATCACGCTGTAAGTTTGGGTTATTTTAAAACTCTATTTTCAAATTCAGGAAGAAGCACATCTTCCGAAGTTCCTATTGAGATTCAAGCAGAGATGGGACTTTCGCAAGGATTGGTTAGATTCTCTGTTGGTTTAGATAATGATATTGAGAATACCTTTGAGATCATTAAATCATGTCTTAATGACCTGAAACTACTATAATCAACGACAGTATATAATTGAGAAAATTTTCAATAAAAAAACCCTGGCTGATTATTATATCAGTCAGGGTTTTTTGTTCAAGCAATCTTTAAATCAAATCAAGTTACTTGATATCACCTAAAATCAATGGCATTCCGCCATCTGCATTACCAATAACCACAATTTTAGTATTATTTGATTCTGCAAGTTTAAGAGTTGCACTTATACCTTTCTCACGAAGTATATTGCTTGTTAAGCTGGCATTTAATATTCTATTTGCTTCTGCTTTACCCTCTGCATCAATTATTTGACGTTGTGCTTCTTTTTCAGCCTTTTGTATTTTAAATTCATATTCCAGAGACTCCTGCTCTTGCTTTAACTTTCCTTCAATAGCTGCCTTGATAGTTGATGGTAGTACAATAGAACGAATTAATATCTGAGTAAGATCAACATATTTTTCGTCAAGGATATTTTTTGCTTCCTCAAAAATCTCATCCTGGATAGCATCTCTTTTTGTTGAATAAATTTGTTCAGGAGTATAACGACCAATTACACTTCGGGCCGAAGAACGTAATGCAGGAATAACCACTCTGCGTAAATAATCTTTACCAATATTAGCATGTAAATATCCAATATTTTTGTATTCTGGTTTGTACCATGCTGATACATCTGCTTTAATTTCAAGTCCGTTGGAAGAAAGCACATTCATATCTTCAGCAATTTCCTGCTGACGGGTTTCATAAATTACCATGTCGTTCCATGGTGCCATAAAATGAAAACCTTCTCCATATGTCTGGGTTGTATCAATACCACCACTAAACTTTTTAAACTTTACACCAGCATGACCGGCCTCTATTGTAACAGTCATACTACTCCAGAAGATTATAATAAATACTACTGCCGCTACCACTATACCCAGTGGTAATATTTTCTTTAAATCAAATTCTTGTTGCTGTGCCATATCTCTTATTTTTAATGATTTGCAAAAATAGCAATATTAACGATGCCATTTAGTGATATCGGTTATAAGTTAATAGTTATACGTTAATAGTTA
>CALDOI010000030.1 GCA_937912115.1 uncultured Bacteroidota bacterium
AACACTTTGGGAAATGTAGTTTATAGTACAGAAATTGAAGGCAAAAGCAGTACCAGCCTCAATGTTTATGATTATAATCCAGGGGTCTATTTTGCTGTTACAGAGTCGAAAAATAATAAAGCCATAAATAAGCTTATTATTAATTAAAATACATGAATTTAATTGCACCGCTTATGAAACGACAAATAATTACTTCAATATTGTTACTCACTGTAAGTTTAGTTTTCGGACAGGTTACATTTATTTTAAACACAATTCCTGCTAACACCCCTTCGGAAGATATTATTTACATTGCCGGTGATCTAAATGGTTGGGATCCGGGAAACCCTGATTACGAGCTAACAAAAAACGAAAACGACCTCTGGGATATAACGCTACCGGAAGAGCCTGATGGAACAACCATCCTATTTAAATTTACCCGTGGTGATTGGGGAACAGTTGAAAAGGGGGCAAGCGGCGAAGAAATAGCAAATAGAGAGTTCACATATGGTAATGGTGATACTGTTAATGTTGATATATTAAACTGGGCTGATAACGGTGGTGGTGGTGGCACCACAGCTGCTGATAATGTTATTATTCTGGATGATAACTTCTATATGCCTCAACTTGATAGAAATCGCAGAATATGGATATACCTCCCTCCCGATTACGATAATACCACCCAAAGTTATCCTGTTCTTTATATGCATGACGGCCAAAATGTATTTGATATGTTTACATCCTTTGCAGGTGAATGGGAAGTTGATGAAACCCTTAATCAGCTTTACGATGATGGTTATCAGGTACCCATTGTTGTAGCTATCGATAATGGCGGTGTTGAAAGAATTAATGAATATTTACCATGGGTTAATAATCAATATGGAGGAGGACAGGGTGATGAGTATATCGATTTTCTGGTAACAACATTAAAACCAACTATCGACGAAAACTATCGTACCAAACCAGATCGTGAAAATACAGGATTAATGGGAAGCTCATTGGGTGGTATTATATCACAATATGGGGTATTAGCAAATCAGAATGTATATGGCAAGGCTGGAATTTTTTCACCTGCATATTGGATTTCAGATACAATTTGGTCATTTACAATGGAGGCCGGCAAACAACAAACTATGAAACTATATCAGCTCATTGGTAGCTTAGAGGGTGAAGAATATGTACAGGGCATGTGGAATATGCACGATACCCTTACCGAGCTTGGTTTTGGCTCTGAAGAATTGTTTTCGAAAGTAGTACAAGGTGGCCAGCATAATGAGACTTTGTGGAGAGAAAATTTTAGAGATGCATATTTGTGGATGTTTGATAGTTTTGCTAATAGTATTTCTTACAATACTGATAGTGAAATTATTCAAGTGTCACCAAATCCGGTTACAGATCATATTTACATCGATAATTATGAAGACATTGATAGCTTGAAAATATTTGATCTCTCTGGAAAGTTATGTTTACAAATGATCGTTACCAACAACAAAATTAATACTGAATTGCTACTACCAGGAAGCTATGTATTAATATTGAGCTCACCCGACAAAGTATATACAGGAAAATTTATCAAGCAATAACATTAGATTGTGGACTCCTTAAAGGGAGAATTGGGTTTGAAAAAGTATTTCATTTATTTTAATTAGTGCTTCTTGAAAAACTAGCGTGGTTTTAGTAAGCCATGCGAAACACTTCCTATTTCAATTTTTATTACTTTAGTTGAGCTGAAATTATTGACTTCTATGAAAAATCATAAAATTAAAATCGGCCTTCCCTACAACATTGATTATCTACCTATACTGCTTAATGCAATTCGTATTATGGCTAAAATAATGGGGTTCGAAAAGAACGATATTTCAAAACTTGAAATAGCAACAGAAGAGGCTATATCAAATGTAATCAGATATAAATACACAAAAGATGATGAATCTACATTTGAAGTAATCCTGGAAGTGCAAGCCATGGGTCTTATGATCATTATCAAAGAAAATAATATCCAGTATATTCCTGAATCAGACCATCATATCGTCAGTAATATTGAAATACCCAAATCTGAATACAGGGACTTTAGTAGTATAATGGTTAAGCGATTAATGGATAAAGTGTGGTTTCATAGTTTGGGGAATGAAGAGATAGAAACACACATGTTTCGTTACCTGAAAAAATACAAAACTCAAACCACAGGATTAGAGAATTCACATAACACTTGTTCAGAAAACACAGTTCTGCCGCATGAAAAACATGTTAATTATGTAGTTAGGCGAATGAAGCCACACGAAGCCATCGCCGTCTCCAAGGTTGCATATTGTACCTATGGAAATACATATTTGCATGCTGATATTTATTATCCCGACAGGG
>CALDOI010000031.1 GCA_937912115.1 uncultured Bacteroidota bacterium
GAGTATTTGTGTTTTATATTCAGTAAAATATCTGAAGGGTGCAGTATGACAGCGATTGTGAAAGATTAACTAACTATTTGAAATCATTATTAATTAGCTGTTCACTGTTTCACAACAGGTTTTTTGCCTTATATTAGCAATTAATTTTTAACCTTTTAAAACTTTGGAGATATGAAGAAACAAGTCTCATTAAGTGTTCAGTGTCCACATTGTTTAACTTCATTAATGGATAATGGAAAAGAACTACACGGATTCCCATCGATAAAACTTAATATAGTAACACCAGAAGATAGAGGTGTAATACATATATGCTCAGTTTATGAATGTTTTGATCATAATGCAAACATTGATATTAAGGACAACACTGTTGTCGACTTTTACTGCCCTAATTGCAATAAGGAATTATTAGTTAATGAAGAGTGTAAAATATGTGGCGCACCTATGGTATCATTTGTGCTAAAAGTAGGAGGAAGAGTAAATATTTGTTCACGTAAGGGATGTTCAAACCATTACGTAGCATTTAGTGATCTTTCCACTGAGCTTACAAAATTCTATAACGAGTTCGGCGATTAGCAAATTCTGGGTAACTGCTGACCGCTTAACATTTCAATAACTCGTCGGCCACCAACACTTGTATTAAGCCATGCCATTCCTTTATGGCTTTCGCTTACTTCACCTATAATTGAAGCCTCTTTACCATAGGGGCTTTTTTTTATAGTGCTAAGAACCATATCGGCATCCTCACTACCAACAACCATAACAACTTTCCCTTCGTTGGCAACATATATTGGATCGAACCCAAGTAACTCACACAATCCTCTAACACTTTCATGGATAGTAAGTTGGTCTTCATTTAAGAGTATACCATAATTACTATCGCTAACAAGCTCTGAAATTACCGTACCAAGTCCGCCTCTTGTTGCATCGCGCATGAATTTTATTTTATCACTAACGTTCAAAGCATCTGATATTATGTGGTTCAAACATGCGCAATCCGACTCAATATGTGTTTGAATATTAAGTTCATTTCTGGCAGCCATTACTGACATTCCATGATCACCAATGCTACCATTAATAATAATCTTATCACCTGGTACAATTCCTTTGCCCGAACTAATGTTTATATACTTTTCGTTAAGTTCTCCAATTCCGGATGTGTTGATAAATACTTTATCGCATTTCCCTTTATCAACAACTTTGGTGTCGCCGGTAACAATTTTAACGCCAGCTTTTTTAGCATCCTCAGCCATTGATATAACAATTTTCTCAAGATCGATAATAGGGAAGCCCTCCTCAATAATAAACCCAACACTCAGGTACAACGGTTTAGATCCCGATACAGCTAAATCGTTAACTGTACCTGCTATTGCCAGGGTGCCAATATTTCCACCGGGAAAGAAGATTGGATCAACAACAAATGAGTCAGTTGTATAAGCGATATGACTGCTGTTAATAGGTAATATTGCTGAATCGGATTGTTGTTCGAGTATGGGATTTTTAAAATGCCGGGTAAAAAGATTATCGATAAGTTCGTGGCTTAATTTACCACCACTTCCATGACCTAGCAATATATTATCTGTTTTATTCATTAGTTTGTTGTTTGAAAAAGGCAATTTTATTTTTTATCTGTTGTACAGGTAATATGCGTGACATGATCCTTCGCTACTAACCATGCATGCACCAACAGGGTCAGAGGGAGTACAAACTTTGCCAAATAATCCACAATCTTTTGGTTTCTTTTCTCCTCTTAATATAAGGCCACAAATGCATCCTTTAGGTTCTATTGTTTCTTCCACTTCCACAGCAATCATTTTCTCAGCATCATACTTTTCATACTTTTGTTTGATCTTGAGGCCACTGTTCTTTAGTATGCCAAGTCCTCTCCACCAATCATCTCTGTATTCAAAAACTTCATCAAGCATTTGCTGAGCCACAATATTTCCTTCGGGTTTTACCACTCTTGTATATTGTATTTCAACCTTAGGGTCATTGTTCTCGAACTGTTGAACTAACATGTGGATAGACTGCATGAGATCAACAGGTTCGAAACCGCTAATAACAACTCCCATATTATATTTCTTAGGGATATTTTCGTAAATACCTTGGCCTGTAATGGTGCTAACGTGACCAGGGCCAACATATCCATCAATTTGTATGCCTTCATCAATAAGTGTTTCCATTGCTGGTGGCATTACCTTGTGTGCGCTATAAACGAAAAAATTATTTAACGAGGCTGTACTAGCTTTAAGGATTCCTGCAGCTGAAGATGGGGCAGTTGTTTCAAATCCTATACCAAGAAAAACGACTTTTTTATCTTTATTTTTTTTGGCGATAAGCATAGCATCAAGTATTGAATATACAATTCTAATATCTGCTCCTTTACCCTTCTCTCTTTCAAGTGTTGAACTTGAGCCGGGTACACGAATTAAATCGCCATATGTTGTAATAATAACATCTTCAAGCCTGCTATATGCAACTGCTCTATCGATGTACTCACGACTTGTAACACAAACCGGGCATCCGGGACCGGATACTAATTCAACAGTGTCGGGGAGTAAGTACGGTAAACCGAATTTCTGGATCGACATCGTATGACCACCGCAGACTTCCATTAAACGTATTGGCTTTGTGGATATTTTTTTTATTTGTTGAGCAAAATATTGTACAATATCCTTATTTCTATATTCATCTATATATTTCATACCTATTTGCTAAATTAACCTCTTGTTATGTATTGCCTCTTCTTTATCCATTTCTTCGTTCAATTCTTTAAACTCTTCAAACGTAGCAAGAATTTTATTAGCTTCTCCAGTATCAATCTTTTGTATGGCAAATCCTGTATGAATTAGTACATAGTCGCCTACTTTTACATCTTCATTAGAAATAAGATCCAGGCTTGTTCTATAACTTGATTTGCCGACCGAACAAGTTGCAATACCCTCTTCAATACTCTCAACTCTTGCGGGAATACTTAAACACATATCTAGTATATTTTATTATTTGTTTTATATTTATTAATTATGATTGACTGTTAGTTATCATCATAGTTTTAGTTCTCTTCTTTTGGCTGCAACGGTAAGCTGACCCAATGCAATACCTCCATCATTTGATGGAATTTGTGATTGGGTGAAGTATTCGAATCCTTTAGCTGCAAGTAATATCTCAGCTTTTTCAAGGAGTATACTATTTTGGAACGAACCACCAGAAAGAACCACTTTGTTTATTCCTGTTTTTTTAAGAATAATTTCGGCAGTATCAACAATAACATTTACAATTGTATTGTGAAACTTACCTGCAATATCTTCAATATTTATATTGTTTATTAAGTCTTCAATAATTTCCGCAAAAGTACTTTTAAAACTTATTATATCCGAAAATAAGTAGGAGTAACTACCACTAATATTCTCGTTTGCCATCGACTCAAGTTGCATTGGTGCTTCGGCATGATAAGTAGAATTAGGGCATATGCCAAGTAAAGCAGATACAGAATCAAATAATCTACCAGCACTACTTGATAAAGGACAGTTTAAATTATGAGCAATAATGCTTTGTATTGTTTTTAATTCATCCTTATCAATATTATCAAAAATAGTAGGGTATTTTACGGTAATGTCTTCTCCAAAATACTTTATCAGATAGGATGTCATCATTCGCCATGGATGTTTAGCTACCGCATCACCGCCAGGTTGTGGGATATATTCAAATTGTGTAAATCTTTCGTAATCGGCTAAATCACATACAAAAAATTCTCCGCCCCAAATATTGCCATCATCACCAAGTCCAGTACCATCAAAACTAATACCAATTACCTTTTCATCAAGTCCATGTTCGGCCATGCAAGATGCTATATGAGCATGGTGATGTTGGACCTTTACAACAGGAATATTCATTTTCTCAACAAATCTTGAAGATAAATAATCTGGATGCATATCCATCACCGCCAATATGGGTTTAAAGCGAAATAGTTTTCTAAATCTGTTAATTGATTCCTCATAGAATTCTAATGTTTCCAGATTTTTTAAATCCCCAATATGCTGACTAATGATTGCTTGATTTCCCTTACCAATAGCAAAGCAATTTACTAATTCAGCACCAGCGGCAAAAATCCCCTCAGTATTTAGTTTTGTTTCAATGGGAGAGGGAGCATAACTTCGTGATCTCCTAATAGTTCTTGGAATAGTATTAATAACTTTGGTCACCGAATCATCAGTCCTATTATATATCTCGCGATTATATGAAATTACAGCATCACTAATTTCTCCTAGTACTAAAAGAGCATCTTTGTCAGAAATCAAAACTGGTTCGTCACTTATATTTCCACTGGTGAGTACAATAGATTTAACAGTAAGTTTATTGAAAATCATATGGTGAAGGGGCATATAAGGTAGCATTACACCAACCGTATCCAAACCAATACTTATGTTTTTCGAGATGTTTTTTTTAATTTTAAGAAGTACAATAGGTTTTCTCCAACTTGTCAGTAGGCGTTCCTCTTGTTTATTTATATTTAAATATTCCTTTGCTGAATCAATATCCTTAAACATAATCGCAAATGGTTTCCCTTCACGGTTCTTAGCTAATCGCAAATTCGCAATGCTTCTTTCATTAAAAGTATTACAAGCGAGGTGATATCCACCTAATCCTTTTATAGCAACTATTCCACCGTCTTCAAGTATATTACATGTTGATCTAACGATTGAATTTATATCAACAATTTCTTCATTTTGATAATGTAGTGTATAGCGAGGTCCGCAATTATTGCATGCTATAGGTTGAGCATGAAATCGTCTGTTGAGTATAGTAGAATATTCATCTTTACAGCTCTGGCACATGGGGAAAACATTCATTGTGGTAAGGGGGCGGTCATATGGAAGATCTTTGATAATAGTAAATCGTGGCCCGCAATTAGTGCAATTAGTAAAGGGATAGTCTAACCTGTTTTCTTGATTTTTTATGTCTTCGAGACATTCATTGCAAACACCAATATCAGGACTCACTTCTGTTATTTCGTTAGATTTAGATGAGCTTTTTATAATTTCAAATGTATTATAGCCAAAAATCTGCTTCTCAATAATTTCTAAACTTGAGATATTTGAAGCAATTGGGATTCGGTTTGGTATGTCGTTTATGAATTTATTAACGCTTTTTTTATCTCCTTCAATGTTGATTATTACACCACTATTGTTATTTTCTACTGTGCCGTTTAATTTATGCGAAATCGCTATTCTATAAATGGCAGGGCGAAAACCAACTCCTTGTACTAAACCTTTGATTATGATTTCTTTAGATATGATCATTTAGTGCAATTAAACAGGTGTCAAAACTAATTTAAATTCATTATAAATTCGTTATAAATTTATTCTTTTGTGAAATGAATAACAATAAAAGGACTATATTTGCTGTGAAATAATTAACAGTGCAAATGTATTTCTTTTTCCTCTAATTAAATCCAAATCAATGAAAGAAAAAATTCTTGAAATTATCAGTAATTATAATAAAGACAAAACCAGGCTTATGGATATATTGCATGATATCCAGAGCATCGCTGGCTATGTTGACGCTGAATCCATAGAACTTTTACATAAGGAGCTTGGGATTTCGGCATCACAGGTGCGGGAAGTTATATCTTTTTATCATTTTTACTCAAGTGAGCCTTTAGGTAAAGTAAATATTTATCTAAATGATAGTGTAACTGCTATTATGCATGGACGTGAAGCTATACTTGAAACATTCGAAAAAGAATGTAATGTAAAAGAAGGGTCAGTAAGCGAAGATGGTCAATTTGGTTTATTTCATACCTCTTGTATAGGAATGAATGATCAGGAGCCTGCTGCCATTATTAATGGTAAAATGTTTACTCGTTTAACTCCTTATAGAGTTAAGGAGATTGTTAAAGACCTTAAAAGTGGTAAAGATATCAAAGAGTTGATTTACGAAGGTGATGGTGGAGGAAGAAATGCTTTACCCGGAATTCACTCAATGGTATGTAATAATATTCGTAGAAGAAGTGCTTTATTAACCCATGATTATACACCTTTCGATGTAACTAAAAAGGTATTAGCTAATACCTCCCCCGAAGCAATTATTGATGTTGTAGAAGCATCTAATATTCGTGGTAGAGGTGGTGCTGGTTTCCCAACAGGAATGAAGTGGAAATTCGGTAGAAAAGCAGTAGGAGATCATCACGTTATTATTTGTAATGCTGATGAAGGTGAACCAGGGACATTTAAGGATAGAGTTATTCTAACAGAGTTTCCTGAGTTAGTTTTTGAAGGAATGGTTATTGCTGGATATGCGGTTGGAGCCGATATTGGTTTATTATATTTACGTTACGAGTATAAATACTTGCTCAATTATCTGAATGGTATTCTTGCCGATATGAGGAGCAAAAAATTACTTGGTAATGGTATTAATAAAATCGAAGGTTTTAATTTTGATATTAGAATCCAACTTGGTGCAGGAGCATATATTTGTGGTGAAGAATCAGCATTAATTGAATCATTGGAGGGTAAACGTGGAGAACCACGCGACAAACCACCTTTCCCAGTAGAGAGAGGTTATCTTAATTACCCAACTGTAGTTAACAATGTTGAAACTTTAGCTCTAATTCCTAAAATAATAACAAAGGGATCAGATTGGTTCCTGGGATTAGGAAATAAAGCTTCTGCTGGAACTAAGATACTAAGTATTTCAGGCGATTGTAATTATCCTGGTATTTATGAAGTAGAGTGGGGTACAACCATTAAAGATATTCTTGATATGAGTGGTTCATTGGATGTTCAGGCAATTCAGGTTGCAGGACCATCAGGTGCATTAATTGGTGAAAAGGATTTTGGACGACAAATAAGCTACACTGACCTACCCACAGGTGGTTCGATGATAGTGTTTGGTAAAGAAAGAGATATTCTTAACGATGTTGTTATGAATTTTTTGAATTTCTTCATTGAGGAATCGTGTGGTTCATGTTCAACCTGTCGTAATATGACTTCAGTATTAAAAGAACGATTTACTAAAATACTTAACGGTCGTGGCGTAAAAAGCGATATTGATGATCTACTAAACTGGAGTGAATTACTTAAAGTAAGTCGTTGTGGATTAGGTCAAACAGCTGCAAACCCAATTACATCCAGTATCACTAATTTCCGTCATCTTTATGAAAACTTAATTCAAAAGGATGTTGTTTTTGATACAGGTTTCGATTTGGAAGAATCAGTAAAAGCCTCATGCGCTGCTGTTGGCAGACAACCAATTCTTCATAATATGTAATCGATAAACAGAAAACCATGAATAACACTATAAAATTTAAAATAGACGGTAAAGAGATTGTTGCCGAAAAGGGGAAAACAGTTGTTGAAGCTGCCCACGATAATGGAGTTTATATCCCAACACTGTGTAATTTTCCTGGTGTTCCACCAAAAGGAGGATGTAGGATGTGTACCATTAAAATTAATGGTAGGTTTATGACATCATGTACTACTCCTGCAGCTGCAGGTATGGAAATTGAAAGTAATACTCCTGAAATTAATGAATTAAGAAAAAGTATCATAGAATTACTATTTGTGAGCGGTAATCATTTTTGCCCAGCATGTGAAAAGAGCGGCAATTGCGAGTTACAAGCACTTGCGTATCGTTACCAAATGATGGTTCCAAAGTTTCCTTATTCGTTCCCTGTAAAAGAGGTGGATGCTTCCAGCCCTAAGATCATTAAGGATCAAAACAGATGTGTACTTTGTCAAAGATGCATGAAAACCATTAAAACTGAAGACGGTGAACGCTATTTTGCATTTGAAAATAGGGGTAATAATCTCGAAGTTATATTGGACCCCGAATTAGGTAAAAAAATGTCCGACGAGATTGCTAAGCTTGCAATGGACAACTGTCCTGTTGGATCAATTATACAAAAAGAAGTTGGCTTTATTGAACCAATTGGAACACGCAAATATGACAAAGTGGCAATTGGAACTGATGTTTAAACTAAAAAAATCAAAAAAATGAGTAAAAAAATAATAGCAACAGCTTCTTTAGCAGGATGTTTCGGCTGTCATATGTCAATTTTAGATATTGATGAGCGTATTCTTGACCTTGTCGAGCTAGTTGAATTTAATAAATCACCAGTTGATGATATTAAGAAATTTACCAAAAGAGTAGATGTTGGTATAATTGAAGGTGGATGCTGCAACAGCGAAAATGTTGAAAATCTTAAATATTTCAGAGAAAATTGTGATGTGCTTATTTCGCTTGGTGAATGTGCAATAATGGGAGGCCTTCCTGCATTACGTAACGGTATTCCTATTAAAGAATGTCTGGCTGAAGCATATCTTGATGGTCCTACAGTTGGATTAAATACTGAGAAAATTATTCCCAATGATCCTGAATTACCAATGATACTTGACAAAGTATATCCTTGTCATGAAGTTGTAAAGATTGATTATTACCTGCCTGGTTGTCCGCCACGTGCTGATTTAATCTGGGATGCTCTTGTGGCATTATTAACAGGAAGTGAAATGGATCTTCCATATGAAGTAATTAAATTTGATTAACATTGTAAACTAATAGATCATGCCAAAGAAAATAACTATAGAACCTGTAACCCGTGTTGAAGGACATGGGAAAGTTACTATCAAAATAGACGACGAAGGAAAGGTACGTGAGTCAAGGTTACATATTGTAGAATTTAGAGGATTTGAACGCTTTGTACAAGGGCGTCCATATTGGGAAGCTCCCGTATTGGTTCAACGCCTTTGTGGTATCTGTCCGGTAAGTCACCACCTTGCAGCAGCAAAGGCCCTCGATGTAATTGTTGGAGCAGGAACCGGAGACGGACTAACTGCAGTCGGCGATAAAATGCGTCGATTGATGCACATGGGTCAATTTTTTCAGTCACACGTATTACATTTCTTCCATTTGAGTTCACCCGATTTCCTATTTGGGATTAATGCTGATCCTGCAATAAGAAATATAATAGGGGTAATTGAGCATCATAAAGACCTTGCTGTTCAGGGTGTAATGATGAGGAAATATGGTCAGGAAGTAATTTATCATACAGCAGGTAAAAAAATCCATGGTACTGGTGCGATTCCTGGTGGAATAAATAAAAACCTCAGTATTGCTGAACGTGACTTATTGCTTAATGGAGCTGCTCCTTTAAATGCTGATCAAATGGTTGAGTGGTCGGTTGCAGCATTAAATTTCTTCAAAGCTTATCATAAGAGTAATCAAACCTTGGTTGATACATTCGCTGAATTTCCATCAAATCACTTAAGTTTGGTAAGAAAAGATGGTGCAATGGATCTTTATCACGGTGTTCTTCGAGCTGTTGATACTAATGGTAATAGAATTCTTGATGATGTTGATTATCAAGATTATGATAAATATATTGAGGAGGAAGTTCGTAACTGGAGTTACATGAAATTCCCTTACTTAAAACATCTTGGAAAAGAAAAAGGTTGGTATCGCGTAGGTCCACTAGCACGTTTAAATGTATGCGACTTTATACCAACTCCACTAGCACAAAAGGAATTTGAAGAATTTAGAGCATATACCAATGGTAAACCAAATAATATGAGTTTGCACTATCATTGGGCAAGATTAATAGAAACCTTATATGCTGCAGAGGAAATCAGAAACCTATTGAAAGATCCTGATTTGCAAAATGAAGATTTGGTTGTTAAAGGAGAGAAATTAAATAAAGGTGTTGGTGTAATTGAAGCACCTCGTGGAACTCTTTTCCATCATTATGAAATTAATGAAGATGATCAAATTACATTGGCTAACCTAATTGTTTCAACAACAAACAATAACGAACCAATGAACCAGGCTGTAAATCATACTGCAAAGTCATTTATGAACGGACAGAAGGAAATTACAGAAGGTATGATGAATGCAGTTGAAGTTGCCATTAGAGCTTACGATCCATGTTTGAGTTGTGCGACTCATGCCCTAGGTCAGATGCCTTTGGAAATGAAGTTGATTGATAGTAATGATAATATAATCGACACTAAAAATAAATAATAATGACTGAATTAAGAAAGAGAGTACTCGTGTATGGTTATGGAAACCCTGGTCGTGAAGATGATGGTTTGGGTAATGAAATGGCCAAAATGATACAAAGTTGGATTGATGAACATAAGCTTGGTTGCATGACAACCGATAGTAACTATCAGCTAAATATTGAAGATGCTGATAAAGTTTCTGAATGGGATATTGTTGTTTTTGTTGATGCATCAAAACAGGAAAACCTTCGCGAATATAAATTTACTGAAGTTGCTCCATCAGATGCTAAAGTTGAATTTACGATGCATGCAGTATCTCCTTCTTATGTTCTTCATTTATGTGAAAAACTTTTTAATAAAACACCCGAAACCTATGTGCTTGCAATAAAGGGTTATGAATGGGATTTCAAAGAAGGTTTAAGTGATTGTGCAAAACTAAATATGGAGCAGGCTTTTCAATTCTTAACTCGTAAACTTGCTGGTTGGGCATTAATTAAAAAGAATTTACCGATAAGTATGTTATAATGAATCTGTCAACAACTTATATGGGTTTAAAGCTAAAGAACCCATTGGTAATAAGCAGCTCGAAATTAACTGGTGATATTGAATCAATAAAAGAATGTGTTTCCAATGGAGCAGGTGCTATTGTATTAAAATCACTTTTTGAAGAGCAAATAAGAGCGGAAGCTGAATCTACTGTTAAGCACAGTAACAATATGTATTATTGGTTTCCCGAAGCAAAGGATCATATTATGGATCTTACTGTTGATACTAAACTCGATAAGTATTTAAAGTTTATATCAGAGGTAAAGAATGAAATTGATGTTCCAGTAATTTCAAGTATCAATTGTAGCTCTCCTCATGAATGGCCTAAATTTGCTTCTGCAATTCAGGAAGCCGGAGCCGATGCATTGGAATTAAATATCGGAATATTCCCATTTAATGATTCGCTTAGGAGTAATGAGATAGAAGATATTTATGTAAATATACTAAAGGAAGTTAATAAAAATGTAACTATCCCTGTTTCCATTAAACTTGGCTACTATTTTACTAATATTTGTTCGATAGCAACACAACTAGTTGAAAGTGGTGTTGATGCACTCGTATTATATAATAGATATATGCGTCCTGATATTGATATCAATACTCTAAAAGTTGTGGATGACAATAATATGTCGTCGCCACAAGAGCTCAACATATCCATGAGGTGGATTGCCTTACTGTCAGGAAATAAAATTGGATGTCAGTTGGCTGCCTCTACAGGTGTTCACGATCATGTTGGGCTTATCAAACAACTGCTTTCGGGGGCTACTGTTGTGCAGGTTTGTAGCACTTTATATTTAAATGGGTTGTCTCAAATAGGTGTAATATTAGATGGGTTGAAAGAATGGATGACATTACATAAATTTGATTCAATTGATGATTTTAGGGGAAAGTCAGTACATGATAAAACTACCCTTGCATCATTTGAACGAATCCAGTTCATGAAACGAGATTTGGAATAAAATACCGGTCGTTTTTTGGTTATTT
>CALDOI010000032.1 GCA_937912115.1 uncultured Bacteroidota bacterium
GATTACAATGTTGTAAAAATTCAACTCGCAAATTCTGAATCAGATTTGGCATCTTCAAAATTTGACTACATCTTTAAAACCAAAATCCTTGATTTTTATCTTGGCCGAAGTTTATCACTTAATGATATTGCAAATGTCATAGAAAAATAGTTTGCAGTTTGAATTGGAATAAAAACTATTTTTATGTCATATTTTTTACACATTGTAAAATCCCATAATAATGACAAAAAAAAGTAATAAAAAACAAATCTGGATTGTAATTGCAATTGTTGTAGTGCTTGCAGTTATTACAGTTCTTGCTATAAATAAGAGTAAAAATTCAGGTAGCACAAAAGTAGCCACTGAACAAGTTGAATTGAGAAAAATTGTTGAGACTGTTTCTGCTAACGGTAAAATTCAGCCAGCAAAGGATATAAAAATAAGCCCCTATATTTCAGGCGAAGTTGTAGAACTCTTCGTTAAAGAAGGTGACTTTGTTGAAAAAGGTGAACAACTTGCAAAAATAGATCCCGAAATTTATCTACGTGCGTACGAAAAAACTGAGGCATCAATAAATACATCAAAAGCAAATCAGGCAAATTCAAACGCCAGGTTGTCTCAAAGTAAAGCTCAATTTGCAAAAGCTAAACTTGATTTCAACCGTAGCAAAACCTTGTGGGATAAAAAAGTTATTTCTGATGCAGATTTCGAATCAGCAAAATCGGCATACGTAGTTGCTCAGGCAGATGTTGAAGCTGCAGAAGAAAGTTTTAAATCAAGTAAGTTTCAGGTTAACAGTGCCAATGCATCGCTTAAAGAAGCAAGAGAAAACCTTAACCGTACAACTATCTATGCACCAAACGATGGTACTGTTTCTAAATTAAGTGTTGAAGTTGGAGAGCGTGTAACTGGTGCTTCTCAGTTTTCGGCAGGAACAGAAATTATGCGAATCGCAAATCTCGACATCCTTGAAGTAAATGTAGAAGTTAATGAAAATGACATTGTTAGAGTTAGCCTTCTGGATACAGCAATTATTGAAGTAGATGCCTATCTAAACCGCGAATTTAAGGGGTTGGTTACTGAAATTGCTACATCAGCAAATACAGTTGGAGTAAGCGCTGATCAGGTTACGAATTTTGATGTAAAGATAAGGATGTTAAAAGATTCATATGCTGATCTAATAAAAACAGACGCAGCTATATCTTCACCATTCCGTCCCGGAATGTCGGCTACAGTTGAAATTGAAACTGAAACAGCAGTAAATATACTAACAGTTGCTATTCAAGCTGTAACAACCAGAGCTGACACATCAGGCAGAATTAAATCAGCTAGTGAAAAACGCGAAGAAGAACGTGTTAATTCGAATATTGGGATTACTGAAAATAAAGAAGTTGTTGAGGAGTATGTGTTTATTTTTGAAGATGGAGTTGCAAAACTTAAAAAAGTAAGTACCGGTATTCAGGACAATACATTTATTGAGATTACCGAAGGATTAGTTGTAGGTGACGAAGTAATAGTAGCGCCCTATAGAGCCGTATCTAAGACTCTAAAAAATCGTGATAAAGTAGAAAAGGTAGACAAAAAAGACCTTTTTACATCAGAAAAAGACGAATAATATTGGCCAAAATTTTAAATATTGAAACCTCAACCAGGGTTTGCTCAGTAGCATTATCAATTGATGGAGAGATTGTTTCACTTCACGAATCGCACACGAAAAACTCACATGCTGAACTAATTACTCTGTTTTGTCAGAATGCTGTTACGGATAGTGGATTAAAATTTACTGACATAGATGCAGTTGCTGTAAGTAAGGGTCCTGGTTCATATACTGGTTTACGCATTGGTGTTTCCACAGCTAAAGGCTATTGCTATGGTTTGGACATCCCACTAATATCAATCGGCACATTGGAAGCAATGGCTCATGGAATACATAATTACCAAGATTCAATTAACGAACTAAAGGAAGTACTTTATTGTCCGATGATAGATGCCAGACGCATGGAAGTTTATGCTGCTTTATTTTCAAGTACATTGGTAGAGATTGAATCAACCTCAGCCAAAATTATTGACAATAATTCGTTTACTGATTATTTATCATCCAACCAGATAATTTTCGCCGGTGATGGAGCTTCAAAATGCAAGGATGTTTTGGGCCATCAGTCAAACGCGATTTTTATTGATGATTTTCATCCCTCAGCAACATACTTAGCGAAAATGGCCGAGAAGAAATTTATTAATAGTAATTTCGAAAGCACTGCCTACTTCGAACCTTATTACCTTAAAGACTTTGTCCCTGGCATACCTAAGGTTAAGGGATTGAGGATGTAATTGGTATTGGATGACTGGTCATTGATCATTGGTTGATATTTACCCATCATGTCAATCTCCCAACCTTCCAACACTCCAACACTCCATTCCTCAAATACTTGAGTTGTTTGATTGTCATTGGTGGTCATTAGTTGTCATTGATTGTCATTTATCAATCCTTCCACTTCTCCATTACTCCACCATTCCAATACTCCATTCTTCCAACCCCAACACTCCAATCTTCCACCTCCCTAATAAACCCTCTTATACTCCTTTACATAAACCTCATGCCCCCTAAACAGAGATGTGCTAATAGAAAAATAGAACACATTAGCCTTTAATCCTTTATATGGTTGAGATGTAATCCCATCGTTAACCTCGGTGTAACTCTGATTAAAGAATTCTGATAGATAATACTTGAATTTCAAACTAAATCCATAGGGAAATTGTACTCCGGCAAATACTGTATGGTAATATGAGGGTACACGCTTACTAAACCATACGTTGAATTTATCCTCCTTTATTTCATTAATAAACGTCTTCTCCTTATAGTTTAATGGAAACTCTATTTCATAACCTCCAAAGAAAAATAATTTGTCCATCTTTCCAACCTTCACTCCTACCGGGATACCTATATCATAATTACGAAATTTCTTTTTAGTTCCATTACTATTGGGCTCGTCGTAAATAAACCCGATATTTCTAACTGCTCCTCCAAACATGAAACCAATATTCTTGTTGACATCATAATTTCCATAGAACTGAAAGTTAAAAACTGGTGACCACCTCATAATGTTGCCATTTTGGTTTCCATTATTGTCAACTGTAGCAAATGAAAAAATCATTTCCCCTCCTGTGGTTGTGTAAAAGTCTGTCTGAGCAAAAGACAGGGTAGAGAGGCAAAAAATTGCAATGATCAAATATAAAAATCGTTTCATAGTTGTAGGATTAAGTTTACTATACAAATCTAAAAATAATTCATAATCGAAACTAACTATTTATTTTGAACGAAAGTTATATTTTTAACTAAAGTATCTTTCCTAACTTTTCTTCTAGCTGATGGTTAAGCTCTTCCATACTTCCATTATTTTGAAGGACAAAATCAGCCAATTCAATACATCTACTTAAGTTTTGTTTGTTGGGATCAATAGCTGTGAATTCCCGTTTTTCATTTGTTAAAAAAGTATCGAAACTAATATTATCTGTTGATGAAGCTCTAATGGTAATTCGGTTATATCTAACTTTTGGATCTGCATCCACAGCAATCAGATAAAAATTTCCCTGTTGTGTTAAGAAATCAACTTCACCGGGTGTCCTAATGCTTTCAATTATTGAATTACCGCCATACTTCGCTGCTTTTTCATACAATTGTTCAATAATATAGGAAGGGGAATGCTTTGCTCTAAGCTCATTTGCAACTTCTGTCATCGAGTCACGATTTACAATCATTCCTCTTCTTTCGATTTCCTCAATTAAAAATGACCTTACGGAATAATGCTTAAAGCCCTTGTTATTAACTAGATAATTAACAATCGTCCCTTTACCTGCTCCTAGTGTGCCTGTTATTCCTATTATTTTCATGCTACTGGTTTATTTGTTATTGCCTGCCTGCCGGCAAAGGCAGGGATAATTGGTCATTGATTGTCATCGGTAGTCATTAATGAGAATTAACCCAATCTTCCATTCCTCCATCCTTACTGACTTCCATTTTCTATCTTCCGATTTTCAGCCCCCATTACTCTCCACCTTAATATCTTTAATCCATTTCCCCATAACAATTGGCTCGTAGTCATTCATTTTATCAATCAATTCTTCAATATTTGATGAAACGATGATATTCTCTCTATGCTCCTTTCTAACGAAACCAGAGTTAACTGCTTCATCAAGAAATTTCAGTAAACTATCATAGTAGCCTTCAGTATTTAACAAACCTATCGGCTTGTCGGATATCCTTAGCTGGTTGTGAGTTAGTATTTCTGAAAGTTCATCAAGAGTTCCAAAACCTCCAGGCATTGCAATAAATCCATCCGACATACTGGCCATTAATTCTTTGCGTTCAGCCATGGTTTCAACGCTAATAAGCTCACTAATTCCCTTATGTTCAACTTCTTTTGCTATTAGCAGATGCGGCATTATACCAATCACTTTTTTTCCTCCACTAAGGACTTCATCGGCAATTATTTTCATCAGGCCAACATTGGCCCCTCCATAAATAAGTTCGATATCCATCTTAACCAGATACTCACCAACTTGTTTTGCAGCTTCTCTATATTCTACTTTGTTCCCCATACTTGAGCCACAAAAAACACAAATTCTTCTCATAATAATTGATATTTATGGTTACAAATTTAGGTTAATTTTGCCACATGATCTTAATAGATACACATACACATCTTTACCTGGAAAATTTTTCGGAAGATAGAAACGAAGTGATTGAAAATGCAATTAATCAGGGTGTTGATCTTATGCTTCTACCTGCAATTGATATATCTTCTTTTGATTCTATGAAAGAATTGTCTGCTACTTTTCCCGATAACTGTTTACCAATGATTGGTTTACACCCCACATCGGTTAAAGATGATTATGAAAAAGAGATGCAACTTGTGGAAGATCAATTAGCTGCAGGAGGATATATTGCTGTTGGAGAAATTGGTATTGATTTATACTGGGATAAAACCCATTTCGAACAACAGAAGGATGCTTTTAGAAGACAGTTGAAACTTGCAAAGAAATACCATCTTCCAGTGGCAATTCATACACGCGATTCATTTGATGAAATATATCCAATTGTTGTTGATGAATTAACGGAGGAGTTAACAGGAGTATTTCATTGCTTTACAGGATCTGCGGAAGAAGCAAAAAAAATTATGGATATTGGTTTTTTAATGGGAATTGGTGGAATAATCACTTTTAAAAACTCAGAACTTTCAGAAGTTGTTCAAACAATTCCTGTTGAATATTTACTACTTGAGACTGATGCCCCATTTTTAACTCCTGCCCCATTTCGCGGTAAGCGCAATCAAAGTGCTTACATAACTTATATAGCTAATAAATTAGCTGAAGTTAAGGGTGTAAGTAATAAATATATTGCTGAAATAACAACCCATAACGCAAACAAACTATTTAAATTAATCTAGTTATGATTGAAGAAACTTCAATTTTAGTAATTTACACCGGTGGTACAATTGGTATGATTGCCGATAAAAAATCAGGTGCGCTTGTGCCATTTAACTTCGACCAAATCAATAAACAAATTCCTGAACTAAGCAGGTTTAATTTTAGACTCGATTTTCATTGTTTCGACCCAATACTTGATTCTTCAAACATGGATCCAAAGGTTTGGATCAAGTTAGCACACATTATTGAATACAACTATGAAGAGTATGATGGGTTTGTAGTACTACATGGTTCTGACACAATGGCTTATACAGCTTCCGGACTTAGTTTTTTGTTGGAAAATTTGAATAAGCCAGTTGTTTTTACCGGTTCGCAATTACCTTTGGGAGTGTTACGTACAGATGGTCGTGAAAACCTTATAACTGCAATTGAAATTGCCGCCGATAAAGAAGATGATACTCCGGTTGTCCCAGAAGTATGTATATATTTTGAAAATCGTCTGATGCGTGGCAATCGGACTACAAAATATAATGCCGAAAACTTTAATGCATTTGTATCAGGAAATTTGCCTCTGCTTGCTGATGTTGGTATTTATATTAAATATAATAAGAATATAATTCTAAAACCTAACTTTAAGAAACTGAAGGTTCATAAAAAAATGGATACCGGAGTTGCTATATTAAAACTGTTTCCTGGAATTAGTGAGGAATTTGTTAATTCATTTTTTAACATAAACGGTCTAAAAGCTGTTGTTCTTGAAAGCTTTGGATCGGGAAATGCACCATCAGAACCTTGGTTTATTAATGCTATTGAGTCGGCTTGCGATAAAGGTATAATAATATTAAATGTAACCCAGTGCTTAGCGGGCGCAGTTGAACATGGTAAATACGAAACCAGTATTAAGCTTCAAGAAATTGGAGTTGTAAGTGGTCGTGATATAACATCAGAAGCCGCCATAACAAAACTTATGTACTTGTTTGGTGAAGGGCATGATAAGGAAACAATAATTAAACTATTAAATAGTTCATTACGTGGGGAGGTATCTAATTGACAAAAAAAGGCTACTCTTCGTGATAGAATATTTATAAAAGTCAATATGTCATTCTGAACAAAATGAGAGATTTCGTTAAGACCATATTAAAAGCCATTCAATTGCAGGCGAATTCATGTAGTCTTAGCTCAATTATCAGTATCCATGGCAAACAAGTAACATTGATAAGTTTAATTACTCAAGTCATGCTTATCATAAGTTAACTTCCTATTAAAAAAATAACTACTTTGCAGGCAAATTCATTTTCGCCACTTACAACATGAAACGACAGGTAACTATTAAGGACATCGCTGAAAAATTAGGAATTTCACCATCAACAGTTTCAAGATCCCTTAAAGACCATCCGGATATTAGTGTTAAAACGCGAAATGCTGTTAAAGAGTTAGCAAAATTACTCGGGTATAAGCCAAACTTAATTGCATTAAACTTAAAAAATAGTCGTACAAACACAATCGGGTTAATTGTACCTGAAGTTGACCATCATTTTTTTTCTACAATTATTAATGGAATTGAAGAAGTTGCCTATCAATACAATTATAATGTATTGGTTGTTCAATCGAATGAATCATACATGCGCGAGGTACTTAATACACAAACATTATTGGGAAATAGAGTTGATGGAATGCTGGTTTCATTTTCGAAGGAAACCAAGGATTTTTCACATTTTCAGCAAATCATCGACAATGAAATACCCATTGTTTTTTACGATCGTGCAATTGATAATTTACAGGCTGATGTTGTTGTTGTTGATGACTACTCAGGTGCCTATGATGCTGTAAATCACTTAATAAACAGAGGTTGCCGACGAGTAGCATTTTACTCAGCACCTCAACATTTAATACTTGGCAAAGACAGACTTCACGGATATGTGGATGCACTAGAACACCATAAGATTAAATACGATAAGAATTTGGTATATTCTTGCGATACTTTTGATGCGGCCATGAAAATATCAAATAGTGTACTAAAAAAAGTTGACCGACCGGATGGGATTTTTGCAGTAAATGATTTAACTGCTCTTGGAGTAATGAAAACAGCAAGGTTGTTAGGAATTAAAATACCTGAAGAACTAAAGATTGTTGGGTTCGAAAACAGTCGTACAGCCAAAATTAGCGAACCTGAACTTACTTCTGTTGATCAGTTTGGTTACAAACTGGGCAAAAAAGCTATGACGATGTTATTGGAAAGAATTAAAAATGAAAACCTGGTTTACGAGCCTACAAAACACGTTATAAAAACAAAACTCATTATACGGGGATCGAGCTAAGCCAATGAGACTTTTATTTTGTTACACAAAATAAATTAGTCGAATTCCTGCCCGTTCACTCAGGCGGGGATCCTGAGCAAAGTCGAAGGATCTAATTGCTTATACCTGCCAGCCATTATAATGGACGAATTGATGATTGACTTACTGTACTTTAAGGCAAAAATCGTGATACATTTTGTATTAACCAGCTTGCATTAGTGAGCCTCATCACCCAATTATAATCAACGCAATCGTTTGTTATACCAAATGTTTTTCTCACCAGATCAACTAATTATATCAATTCTTAAAAAATGTAAAAATTTTATTTATTACTGGCATTTTTCAAACAATAAAGTTACTTTTGTAGTGTAATAATCAAATTACTGGTGAAATCAAAAATTTTTATTAACTAAAATGATAAGTATTATGAAAAAAACTACACTTAAATTTCTTGCAATTGCGATGTTCTTATTTATGGGAACTTATGTAATGGCGCAAACACAGTTTTCAACAACTTTTAATGTTAACATGACTGGTGTTGAAATATTTAATCCTGAAACTGACGATGTTTATATGTCGGGGAATTTTGCTGGTTGGACTCAACCAGGTTTAGATGAAGCTTACAAGATGACTCCTGACGGAGTTGGCTCATTGATGTATACAATAACTCTTGCTGTCGACTCAGGTGAAGTTCAATATAAATACTTCAGGGTTATTGATGGCGCAGCATCATGGGATAATGGTGAGTGGACAGGTGATCCTAACCGTAAAGTTTATTTAACTGGTGAAACAATCTATGATAACATATGGGGTACTAAACCTCAAGATGTTACTTTTAATGTTGACATGACTGGTGCTGACCCATTTGATCCAGCTACTGATGACATTTATATTGGCGGTAGTTTGGCAAATGGTTGGGCTACACCTGGCTCAGTGAGTCCTTATATGATGACTACATTAGATGATGTAATTTATAGTATAACATTATTACTTTATCCTGGTGATTATGCGTTTAAGTATTTCAGAATTATCGACGATGTTGCAAGTTGGGATAATGGAGAGTGGGCCGGTGATCCAAACCGTGAAGTAACTGTTGATACAATTGCCATGGTTATTGATGATGTATGGGGTGATATTGAAGCAGGCATCTTCGGTGAACCAAATCAATTTACTTACAGCATGTATCCAAATCCAGTTCTAACAGTACTCAACATCGACAATACTTCTGACGTAAGTCAAATTAATGTATTTGATGCTACTGGCAGAATTGTGAGAACTGTTGAAGTTGCAACTTCTCAAGTAACTATTGATGTTGCTGATCTTCAAGCAGGTGTTTACATTGTAAATGTACATAACGAAAAAGGAACTCAATCGTCGAAGTTTGTAAAGAACTAAGATTATTTTAAGTACTATGAAAGCCGTATCGCCTAAGGTGATGCGGCTTTTTTTGCTATGAATTCTATATAAGACTATCATATTTATTTGACAATCATCAACTAATAACCTAACTTTGATGATTCCTTTTTTAATCTTAAAAAATCAAATAACCTAAAGTTAATTGTTATGAAAAAAACCACCCTTAAATTTTTTACTATTCTAATATTTATTCTCTTGGGAATGAACCTCGATGCTCAAACGCAGTACGACATTACTTTTGAAGTAGATATGACCAATGCCGACCCTTTTAACCCTGAAACTGAGGACGTTTATATAACAGGTAGTTTTGCAGGCTGGACGAGACCAGGGGATGATGACTCATATAAATTAGAACCCGTTGAACAAGGATCAATGTTCTATACATTAACAGTTGCCATTGATACCGGTGAAATACAATATAAGTACTTTAGGGTGATTGACAATGAACCAAGCTGGGACTATGGTGAATGGATAGGTGATCCAAATCGTGAAGTATTAATTAACCAAACCACAACTTATAATGATATTTGGGGAGTAATTACCTCAGATATTTACGATGTTACTTTTGAAGTTGACATGACTGATGCAGATCCTTTTAATCCAGAGACTGACGATGTTTACATTACCGGAACCTTTACAAATTGGGCTACACCAGGATCAGACATTACTTTCAAAATGGAACCTGTTGAGCCAGGATCAATGTTCTATACATTAACTCTTCCTGTAGCTGCCGGCGATATAATGTACAAATATTTTAGAGTTATACTTGGTGTTCCTAGTTGGGATAACGGAGAATGGATAGGTGATGACCGTGAAAAATTAGTAGTTGGCTCAACTGTTTTCTACGATATTTGGGGACAAATTTCAGGCACAATTGATGTCACTTTTGAAGTTGACATGACCGATGCTATCCCTTTTAACCCAACAACCGATGACGTATATATAACAGGTGATTTTACTGGATGGGTTCAGCCAGGAACCGACCTCTCATATAAATTAGAACCCGTTGAGCAAGGATCTATGTTCTACAGGTTAACAGTTTCTATAGTAGGAGGTGAAATAGTATACAAATACTTTAGGATTATTATGGGCGTTCCTAGTTGGGATTATGGTGAATGGGTTGGTGATCCAAATCGTGTAGAATTAATTTATAATCCAATGATTATATACGATATTTGGGGAGATATACTTTCAGATATTTCTAATGAGTCTAATATTTTCACATATAGCATGTATCCAAATCCAGTACTAACAATTCTTAACATCGACAACACATCCGACATAAGTCAAATTGATGTATTTGATGCTACAGGCAGAATGGTAAGAACTGTTGAAGTTGCGACTGCTCAGGTAACTATTGATGTTGATGATCTTCAAGCAGGTGTTTACATTGTAGTTGTACATAACGAAAAAGGAACTCAAACATCCAGGTTTGTAAAGAACTAAGATAGTACGAAGTTATTAAAAGCCGTATCGCCTGAGGTGATGCGGCTTTTTTTAAGTAAATTTGTAACATATCAATGCTATATTTAAAATGAAAACCAGATTGAGATCTCTTTTAAACCTAACTTCTGTCATCATGAGCGAATGCGAAGGATCTGATAACGCAACTACATTTAAATCTCGGAGATTCTTCACTTCGTTCAGAATGACAAAAAGTTCAGTAGTGTATATTTTAACTTTGCTTATTACTATAGTTGGTGCGTGCACAACCACCCAGCATAAAACTAAAACTAATGAGCCTCCCCATTGGTCAAAAAACCAAATATGGTATCAAATTTTTGTGGAGAGATTTAATAACGGTGATACAACAAATGATCCAACTGCTGAAAATATTTATGCGGCAAGTAATTTCAGGCCTGTACCAGATGGGTGGTCAATTACACCATGGACCTCTAATTGGTATCAACCCGAAGATTGGGCAGAAAATATGGATGGTGATTTTTATGGAAAACTACAATACAGAAGATATGGTGGCGATTTACAGGGTGTAATGGATAAACTGGATTACCTTGATGAATTAGGAATAACCGCCATTTATTTCAATCCAATAAATGATGCACCTTCGTTACATAAATTTGATGCTCGTAATTGGAGACATATAGATGTGAATTTCGGTCCTGACCCTGAAGGTGACAATCTTATAATCGCTTCTGAAGACCCGGGTGATCCATCAACATGGAAATGGACATCTGCTGACAAGCTATTCCTGAAACTTGTGGATGAGTTACATAAGAGAGGGATTAAAGTTATTGTTGATTATTCATGGAATCATACCGGAGTTGAATTTTTTGCTTTTAAAGATATTATTAAAAATCAGCAAAAATCACCGTACATAGATTGGTATGATATTGAAGAATTTGACAATCCGGAAACTGATGAAAATGAATTTAAGTATCACGGATGGTTTAATTTACACAGCCTCCCCGAAATTAAAAAAGTAAATATCAC
>CALDOI010000033.1 GCA_937912115.1 uncultured Bacteroidota bacterium
CCTTTACCATAGTAGATACTGTTCAACAGGGAAATATATACTTACAAAACCTATCACAGAATGCCATAGAATATTACTGGGACTTCGACTACGACAATGGAGAAAGCAGCGCAGAAAAGAACCCAACACATCAATATGAAGTAGATGGCAACTATGATATAATGCTTGTTAGTTACAACGACTATGGCTGTCCGGATACAGTACATCAGATGTACAATCTACTGTTCACAAACTTGTTCTTACCCAATGCTTTCATACCCTCTAATTCCAATCCTGAATTACGAGAGTTCAAGCCCCTGGGCATAAACTTAAAAAGTTACCGACTGGAAGTATACAGTGCTTGGGGTAATCTGGTATTTGAGAGCACCAGGCTGGTTGACGGAGTACCGGCTGATGGCTGGGATGGCACTTATGAAAACAAGGATATGCCCACCGGGTCATACATATGGAGGGTAAGCGCGGTATTTGAAGATGGAACGATATGGAAGGGCACTGACAATGGCGATGGAAACACAGCCACCAGTGGATCGGTAACATTAATAAGATAAATTGGAGGGGAATTGCTTGTTATTTATGTTGTCTTTTCTATAAATAATACTAAACTACATTAACTTCAAATTCTAATTCAATGCCGAATTTATTATAAACACTTTTTTTTACTGATTTTGCAAGATTCAGTATTTGAGATCCTGTGGCAGTATCATATTTCACAATAACGAGGGCTTGTTGCTCATGAACACCAACATTTCCAACTCTTTTTCCTTTCCATCCACATTGTTCAATTAACCATGCTGCAGGTATTTTATAGGTACTGTTCTTTAACGCATAGGAAGGGATATCATCGAATTCTAGTTTTAGATCATGGCATTTGTCCATTTCAATAATTGGGTTCTTAAAAAAGCTCCCTGCATTTTTAAGTTTATCGGGATTGGGTAGTTTTGATTCTCTAATTTCAGCTACTTTTTTACTAACATCAGAAATAGTTATCTCTTCAATGTTTCTATCTTTAAAGGCATCAGCCAATGGTTTATAACTTAAGTTAATTATAGGTGATTTAGTTAGTTTAATTAAAACGCTTGTAATGAAATACCTATCTTTGAATGTTGATTTAAATATACTTGTTCGATAATCAAATTCACATTCTTCTTTAGTAAAGGTAACAAGTTTACCGTTAGTTAAGTCAAATGCTTCTAAACTTACAAACACGTCTTTTAATTCTGCTCCATAAGCCCCAATATTTTGAATTGGTGCGGCACCCATTTTACCGGGAATATCTGTCAGGTTCTCAAGTCCTCCCCATCCATTATCTACAGTATACTCAACAAGGCTAGGCCAGAACTCACCTGAAGAAACATTAAGATAAACATAATTATTATCTTCATTTACAATCTCTTTTCCCCAAATTTGATTTAGAAGCACTAACCCTTTAAAGTGGCCGGTTAACAGTATATTACTCCCCTTGCTTAATATCAGTAATTTTTTACTTAATTCGCCTGCAACATAAAGTTCCTTTAGTTCATTTATTGAAGTAATAATTGATAACTCGTATGCTAAAGCTTCAATGCCAAATGTATTAAATGGGGCTAAACAAAAATCTTCTTTTATTATCATGGTAGACCAAAGATAGTAAAATGAAGCAATAAAAATGACAATACTTAGTTATTCACCAAAAGACAGTAATTTTGCATTTTTCAATCAATAAAATTGAGCAGTAGGGTTATAGTTTCTGTAATAAATGATTTAGTTACGGATCAGCGTGTGAACAAGGTTTGCCAAACTGTTTCGTCGATGAATTGTGATGTGATGTTGGTTGGGAGAAAATTACGCGATAGCCCTGAAATGGATAAGCGGGAATATCAAGTGCACCGTATGAAGCTATTGTTTGAGAAAGGGCCATTTTTTTATGCTGAATTCAATATAAGACTTTTCTTTTTCTTATTAGTTAATAGAGCAGATATGCTAATATCCAATGATTTGGATACACTGTTGCCAAATTACCTTATTAGTAGACTTAAAACTACACCTCTTGTGTACGATAGCCATGAATATTTTACAGAAGTTCCTGAACTGGTAAATAGGAAAAGAGTACAGTCTGTATGGAAATTTATCGAACGCAAATTATTCCCCAAACTGGCAGATGTTCTTACCGTAAATGATTCAATTGCTGATTTTTTTTATCAGGATCATGGCATTCGCCCAAATGTTGTTAGAAATATACCTAGAAGGAGAGAAAAAATTCCTAAGGTTTCAAGAGAATCGTTGGGACTTCCGGTTGATAAATCTTTGTTAATTCTACAGGGATCAGGTATTAACGTGGATAGAGGATCTGAAGAGCTAATTGAGGCTATGCCAATGATTAACGATGCTGTACTATTAATAATTGGTGGTGGTGATGTTATCGACAAGCTTAAATCAATGGCACAAAAACTTAATCTGGGTAAAAGAATCATTTTTAAACCGCGTATGCCATATCAACAGTTGATGGAATATACTGCTGTTGCAGATTTAGGTTTAACTTTAGATAAATCGACAAACCTAAACTATAAGTTTAGTTTACCCAACAAATTATTCGATTATATCCAGGCAGGAATACCGGTACTGTCATCTCCTCTTCCAGAAATTGAAAAAATTATTACTAAATATAAAGTTGGCGATTTTATTATGGATCATAATCCAAAAACAATTGCGAAAAAAATTAACCAGATACTTAATAATCAGGACTTAATACAGGAATGGAAAAAAAACTGTAGCTTTGCAGCAAAAGAGCTTACATGGGAAAACGAAGAAAAAGTCCTCCTAAAGATATATAGCAAATATGTCTGATATTCACATACATATCATTTCATTTGATATACCATTTCCGGCAAATTACGGAGGTGTTATTGATGTATTTTTCAAAGCAAAAGCACTTTCAGATAGCGGTGTTAAAGTTCATATGCATTGTTTTCAATACGGGCGAGAGCATTACCCAATAATGAAAGAAACTTTTTACAAGGTTGAATACTATAAAAGAGACATCAGTAAAAAGCATCTCTTTAAAAGTATTCCCTACATCGTAAGTACTCGTACTTCGGAAAGGCTAATTGAAAATCTTACGAAGGACAATTATCCGATTTTGATGGAGGGTTTACATACTTCAATATTACTTGAAGAGCCCAGACTGAAAACAAGAATTAGATTGGTTCGGGCTCATAATATCGAACATGAGTATTATTATAATCTAGGTAAGGCCGAAAAAGATATCTTTAAAAAGTATTATTTTTATAATGAAGCGGCAAAATTAAAGCGTTATGAGAAAATACTTGAAAAGGCCGACAGAATACTAGCAATTTCGGAAAACGATAAAGCTTACTTTAGTAAGGAGTTTAGTAGGGTAGATCATATTCCGGCATTTCACCCATTTAAAGAAATTAAGAGTAAAGTTGGAAAGGGTAAATATGTACTTTATCATGGTAATTTATCGGTTGCTGAAAATGAAAATGCTGTCAATTATCTTCTAGACCAAGTATTTAATGAACTCAATTTTCCATTGATAATAGCAGGATTAAATCCTCCAAAACAATTGAGAAACAGGATTGAAAATGAGCCAAATATTAATTTGGTTG
>CALDOI010000034.1 GCA_937912115.1 uncultured Bacteroidota bacterium
TATCTGTAAACAGTTCCAAATTCAGCATACCTAATGGGTAATTCTTTGTATGAATGTGGTTTAGCATTATATATTTCACAGTGATGCGGGCAATTCATGGGTTTTAGAAAAAACTCTTCTCCGTCAACCGGTGTAGTAATTGGTCTGAACGACTCCTCACCATATTTTTGATAATGTCCTGATATTTTGTATAACTGAACGTTACCAATATGAGGACTAATAACTGGCTGGTAACCTGCTTTTTTTTGAACTATTTTTAGATATTGTTCAAGTCTCTCTCGTAGCTCGGCACCTTTTGGTAACCATAGTGGTAATCCTTGTCCAACTTTCTGTGAAAAGGTAAATAATTCAAGTTCTTTTCCAAGTAGCCTATGATCACGTTTTTTAGCTTCTTCAAGAAGAATCAGATATTCATCCAATTCCTTTTTCTTTGGAAAAGTTATCCCGTAAATTCTGGTAAGCTGTTTCCTGTTCTCATCTCCCCGCCAATATGCTCCAGCTACTTTTGTTAGTTTAATCGCTTTAATCAAGCCTGTTGATGGAATATGTGGTCCACGACATAAATCAGTAAACGTTCCACTTTTGTAATATGTTATAGTTCCGTCCTCAAGTTCCTCAATTAATTCAGTCTTATATTCATCTCCCTTTTCGTTGAAATATGCCAAAGCATCTTCCTTTGATACATCAACACGATCAAAAACTTGTTTCTCACGTGCCAATTCCTGCATTTTCTTCTCTATCTTATCAAAATCTTTTTCAGAGATATCATAATCCATAAAATCGATATCATAATAAAAGCCATTCTCAATATCCGGCCCAATACCAAACTTAACACCTGGGTATAGTATCTCAATTGATTCAGCCATCAAGTGCGCCGATGAGTGCCACATTGCAGATTTACCTTCAGTATCATTCCATGTGAGCAACTTAACAGAAGCATCGGTGTTTATCGGGCGTGTTGCATCCCATACCTCACCATTAACATTGGCAGCCAGCACGTTGCGTGCCAGTCCTTCGCTAATATCACTTGCTATTTTGAGGGCTGTTACGCCTTCGTCGTATTGCTTAATAGAATTATCGGGTAATGTTATATTAATCATTTTATAATATTCTCTCAAAAAAATTGGCTGCAAAAGTACAAAATTACATGTAACTGCCAATTAATTAGTGAATTAATTTTGATATATTTTATTGTAACCTACATCATGAAATTAATCTATGATATTACTAATACTTCCCAGACTAATTACAGGTATATGTAATTGGATTTTTCCATACATGGCACTATTAATCAGACAAAAGCAACTTTTTACAAAAAACAAGGTCTGTTAAGGAAGTACGTATTTCTAATTCATAAGCCGAGTTTAAACTTTTTAATAATAATTTATACTCAATCTTCATTCTGATTTAGGTACTAAATACGAATTTAAGAATTAAGTTTGTAACATATGAATCAAATAAAGTCAGGTATAGGTTATGTTCAATCATTGTTATTGAAAATAAATATTTGGCTAAATTTATTCTTGTTCATCATAATATTATTCCCTTCCATAATCCTTGCCGAGGGCTCAAAAGAGATTTTCATTGGAAGTAATAACACTGGACTTGTTTTTTGTAACGATTTTGCCAATAAATGTAATTCAGGAACCGGAGATAGGATTCAATTTGCTGTTTACGGTTGTGATAGTTTAGATCGTTTATACTTTGATATTACGTCAGTTACCGAAACCGTTTATATGGGTTTTAATGGAAATAGTGGTGCTAGCTGGCACACAGTTTTTCAAATTAAAGACATTAATGGTAATATTGTAAAAACAGAAGAAACATTACCATCAAGCGGTGTGGGTTATATTGTTGATATCGATGAAGCACGACTTGGTCCGCAACAAATAGTTGGTTCCGGAGGTTATTCGGCAATAGAATGGACTCCTCCTTTGGTTGGAACCTATTATATTGAGTTTAACAGAGTACTTAATAGTAATCCCAATGTAACATCAACAGGGATATTTAAACTGGAATTTTTTGATATTACTATTGAAGAAACTAATTCAAACACCATTAAGCCCGGACGTTTATATACTCATGCCTGGCAATTTGATAGCTTTAGTTACCCGGGTCAAAATATAAGTTCTGGTACGTACTATGTGTATTCGGCTGACAGTATAGTAACATCACTAGAAATAAATGATTTGCACGGTGGATTCTGGTTTTTATATTGTAACCAAACAGGTGTTGGAACATCTGGTAATTTTAATGAAGATAGAAAATCAGTTGCCTATCAACAAGTATATTTGCCTCAATATCCAATTTTCCTAAACGAACCCGATGCCTCTGTTTTTCCACCGGCAACAATCACCGGATCAATTATTCTTCCGGTATTAAGTCAGCCCAATTGCAACGATGGCACTATCGATTTCTTTGTTGAAGTTGATAAGGCAGGTAATGTGGAAATTATCCTAAACTTTGATCCACCTTATGTATCAGTATCACTTTTTGCAATTGTACAGGCTGGTGTTAATACCATAATATGGGATGGATTTGATGGGACATTACCAACCCCATTAGCGGTGTCAAATAACGCTAATATTAGTTTTTCGGTTAGTTACATCAACGGATTAACAAACTTACCACTATATGATGTTGAGGCTAATACAAATGGTTTTGTTATTGAAATGGTGAGCCCATCATGGCTTACCGATCCATTGGTTTTTTGGGATGATACAAATATTAGTGGCGGAGGCACTATGCTTGATCCGGGATGCTTAGGAACATCTTCACCCTGGTCGGGATGTCATGATTGGGCTGACGGGGATTTCCATACTATTAATACATGGTGGTATGCAGTTTCGGTAACCGAATATCCTCCTGATATAACAGAATATCGTAATCCCGATTCACTGATCTTTGATCAACAAAGTCAGATTCATTGTGTGGGTAGTTCCAATATTTATTTCTCAGTTAACAGCGACCCAAATACCGAAGTATACAATTGGGATTATACAGGAACAGATGCCACCATAGTTCAAAATAATCCTTCAGATAATTTTATTACCATCAATTTTGGTTCAAATGCTACAGGTGGTGATATATTAGTTTGGGGAAGCAATGCAAATTGTGGTAACGGTGTTACATCAAATCTAACTATTGGAATTCAGGAACTTCCAACTGCATATGCCGGATTGGATGATACTATTTGTGGTGACCAATCTATCACATTGGCCGGAGATACAACAAATAGTAATTTGTGTTTATGGTCGACTTCTGGTGATGGAACTTTTAATAATCCTGCATTGCTTAACGCCACTTATACTCCTGGAACAACAGATTTAACATCAGGGTTAACTGTACTCGCCTTAACAGCAAATGCTATATCCCCTTGTACTAGTTCAGCTCAGGATGATATGACATTAAGATACTATGCATCCCCTGTTGTGGATGCTGGTACTGATGAAGTAATATGTGTAAATCAAAGCATAGCCTTGTCAGGAATGGTTGCAAATAGCAGTACAAGCCTATGGACAACATCAGGTGATGGAGTATTTGATGATGCTACCTCACCTTTGGCAACATACACACCGGGCAGTAATGATATTGTTGCTGGTT
>CALDOI010000035.1 GCA_937912115.1 uncultured Bacteroidota bacterium
AAACTAAATTTATTACCCCATCGGGTAAACCAGCTTCCATGAATATTTCCATAATAATGGCTGCAGAATATATTTGCGTGTTCGATGGTTTCCAAACCACGGTGTTACCCATTAAGGCTGGTGCCGATGGAAGGTTACCTGCAATAGCTGTAAAGTTGAAAGGCGTTAGAGCAAACACAAAGCCTTCCAAGCCACGTTGTTCAATTCTGTTCCAAATCGATTCATCCGAATCAGGTTGTTCGTTGTATATTTCAGTCATGTACTGAACATTAAACCTTAGAAAATCAGCCAATTCGCATGCAGCATCAATTTCAGCCTGATGTACAGATTTAGATTGCCCAAGCATTGTTGCTGCATTAATGCGAGCACGATATGGTCCAGAAATCATTCCGGCAGCTTTTAAGAAAATAGATGCTCTTTGTTTCCATGATAAAGATGCCCATTTTTGACGGGCTCCTAAGGCTGCATCAATGGCATCTTGTACATGACTTTCATCACCACGGCTATAGTAGCCCAATAAATGCTGATGGTCGTGAGGAGGATGAAGTTCTTTTTTATTATCTGTGCGAATTTCTTTACCGTTGATAATCATGGGTATATCAACTTCGTATGATTTGGCACATTCAATGGCTTGTAGTATTTTTTCTCTTTCAGGAGAACCACTTTTATACGATAATACAGGCTCATTTTTAGCCGGGGGAACAAAGTATAAACTATTTTGCATTTTTATAATCTTTAGTTTATTAATAAACTACGTTATGCAAATGTATGCATAACGGATATGCAAAAATATTAATATTATTTAGAATGATTATAAAAAAGAAGTATTATATTATACTTGACAGATATTGCCTCCAATAACTTAATTTCTAACTAAAAAAATCTCAAAACTTTGCAAAGAATAGCGCAAAAAAAACTGGCTCAACTTTTGGATGAGCCAGTTGAAAAATTATATTAACAATAACCGTTATAATGCTCCCTCATCATATGCCTTTTCACCATGCAAGGATGCATCCAGGCCGGCATGTTCTTCGTTACCAGTAGCCTTTACTCGGGTGATAATGTTGATTACAATTAGCATTACATATGTGAATATGAATGCGTAAAGCGATGCTCCTACAACAGCCACTAATTCTTTAATAAAAAAGGAAGTGTCCCCTTCTATCAAACCTGATTGTCCGTTTATTGCTGATGAAGCAAAAACGCCAAGCAATACTGTGCCAAGGAATCCTCCCATACCATGCACTCCCCAAACATCAAGAGCATCATCCCAGCCCCATTTATTTTTGAAATGTACAGCTATGTAACAAACCGCACCCGCACTTATTCCGATAATCATTGCAGCCCAAAGAGGAACAAAACCTGCAGCAGGTGTAATGGTAGCTAAACCCGCCACAGCACCTGTAAGAAGTCCAACAAATTTGGGCCTGCCCTCTCTAACCCATTCGATTATGAGCCATGTTATGGCAGCAAAAGATGCTGCAACATCAGTATTAAGGAAAGCTAGTGTTGTGATTGCATCAACTTTTAGTTCACTTCCGGCATTAAAACCATACCATCCAAACCAAAGTAATCCGGTTCCAATGGCAACCAAAGGAATACTATTTGGTGGTGATTCCAAATCTTTTCGTCTTCCAACATAAAATACTGAAGCAAGTGCAGCAAAGCCTGCCGTTGCATGTACCACAATACCACCTGCAAAGTCAAGAACCCCCCATTCGGCAAGTAATCCTCCACCCCATACCATATGTACAAATGGATAGTAAACGAATAATTGCCATGCTACGAGGAAAATTAAATACGCCTTAAATGTAACCCTGTTAACGAATGCTCCGGTAATAAGAGCTGGAGTGATTATAGCAAACATCATTTGATAGGCAATAAAGATATATTCAGGGTATTCCCCATCGGCTCCACTATATGGATTATCGAAACGAATGTTGTTTAGAAAAGCCCAGTCGAGGTTTCCAATTATACCACCTTCACCGCCGCTAAAACAAAGTGAGTAACCCACCATTACCCACATCATTGTTGTTATTCCTAACGACACAAATGTTTGCATCATTATACCTAGGATGTTTCTTTTTCCTGCTAAACCACCATAAAAGAATGCAAGTCCGGGTGTCATTAACATCACCAAACTTGTGCAAAGAACCATAAAGGTTGTTGTTCCTGTATTAAAGTCCATGATAAATATATTTATTGATCAAAATGTTTTTTAGAATGAAAGCCCAACAACCAGATATATTTTTTCTGCTTGTGGATTTGTAATTAATGATGCCGTTATTGGTAAGCTGAATTTTTCAGTTATAGCTATATCCTTCGAAAAGGTAGCTCCTAAGTTTACAACTCCAAATGAATCACCGTAGTAACCCATCTCACCTTTTTTAGTATCGGGTGTTGTACAGTTGAAGCCCATAAAAACATCTACATATTTAAAAGAATAAGCTATTTCAGCGTAAGTGGAATATTGAAGACCACCTAATGAACCATTATCCTTCATTCTTCTAGCATCAGCTCCATAGAAGTTTGTGGCAATTAAGAAAGAAACTGGAATTTTTTCAGTCCCGTTAAAAGCTAAAGCACCTTCAAAAACATGGCCGGTTGTTGTGTCGCCATAATTAAAATAATTGTATCCAGCTATTTCATCCGGAAAAAAGTAATCAGTAACTGTTATTGTTACCAACTCTTTAATTGTATAACTAGCATACAAATCCACTTCTTGCACTCCAGGTAAATTGGTTGTAAAAGCTCCCCATGTACCAACAGTAAAACCTTTTATACTATATTCAATACCAGGTTGTATACTTGGTGACCCACCATAATCAGTACCTCTCCATACATATCTGCTCATTAAATCACAACTAATACTAAAAGGACTTCCTGCTTTTGTTTGCTCACCCTCTTGAGCCATAATATTGCTACATGAGAGGGATATAAGTAATACGATTAAGAAGAATAAACTTGATTTTTTCATTGTTAAAATTTTTCGTTAAAACTTCAACAAATGTTAAATAATTAACAATTCAAGTCAATTGGGCAAATACGTAAAATTGTATACGTGATCCACTAAGAAAACGATTGTATATGGTTGTTGCTAACCGAAATATTTTGGTTAAATCTCGATTATCTTATTTTTAATTGCGAATTTTACGAGATCGACAGTACTTGTTAAATCAAGCTTGCGCATAATGCTTGTTTTATGTGTCTCAACTGTACGGATACTGATATTAAGCTTTTCTGCAATCTTGGGATTGTGAATTCCCTCTACTATATATTGTAATATCTCACGTTCACGATTGGTTAGGTTGCTTAATTTGTCTTCGGATACTTTATTACCATGTTTTGCACTTTTTACATAGCTTTTCAGAATGGTATTTGATATTGATTTGCTAAAATATTCTCGACCAAGATAAATTTCATTAATGGCTAATAGTAGTTCATCGCGGGTTGTGTTTTTTGGTAAATAACCATGAATGCCCGACTTAAGTGCATTGAATATAAAATCCTCAGATGTATACATTGATAGCATAAGAATTTTAATTTGTGGAAAATCAGCAGATAGTATTTTTGAAACTTCAATACCCGACATTGATGGAAGTGAAATGTCGAGTAGTACAATATCAGGAATTTGTGTTTTTAGAATATTGAAAAATTCATAAGCATTTTGTGCCTCTCCTGTAATTTTTATTGAAGGACTATCTGATAATAATGATTTTATCCCATCTCTAACTATTTGATGGTCATCAACAAGAATGATATTTATTGAACTCATATTATTTATTTTCCAAGGGTATATTTATTGAAATCATGGTTCCTTTTGATATTGTTGAATCAATTGAAAAAGTTCCTGACAATAGAGAAACTCTATCTTTAATGTTGTTTAGTCCATTTGAATTTGTTAGATCAATTCTTGATTTATCAAAACCAATTCCATCATCAATAATCTTTAATTCTATTTCGTTATCCTTAAACACAAATTCAATACTAGCATTTTTTGCATATGAATGCTTAAGTATATTGGTTAGTGCTTCTTGTGTAATTCTAAAAATATACATTTTCTCCTTAAGTGATAAGTATTTTGCATTTCCTTTAGCAATATAAATGACGTTAATTTGAGCAGTTTCTGATATTTCATTGCAAATATTTCGTACAGCAGTTGTTAACCCAAACTCCGACAATGCTGCCGGCATTAAATTATTTGATATTCTTCTTGTTTCATCAATGGTTCTGTCGAAAAGCAATCCCAGATCATAAAAACTACTATCATTCAACTTGTTTGATTGGATTTTGTTCAAGCAGTTTTCATACTTTAATTTCAAGGCAATAAGCAACTGTCCTAAACTGTCATGAAGCTCACGCGATAACCTTTGCCTTTCAGTTTCCTGTCCATCGAATAGTGAGTTTAGACTCTTAACTCTTTCAATTTCCAGTTCTTCTGATTGATCTTTTAACTTTTGAATCATATTATTAAAAGTATCAGTTAGATCACCAATCTCATCGTTTAAGTGATGTTTTATCTTAACATCAAAATTACCTTTACCAATTTCGCGAGCTGCATGATTTAGTCTCTGAATAGGATAAGTTATCCTTCTGGAAAGTATGAAAACTACCAGTAACACAAGGAAGAAAATAAAGATACTAATAAAAACAATCTCATTTCTAATTTTATAGATACGGATTGTAGCTTCTTCAAAATCCATCTCGGCAAGAATAACCCAATCAAGGTTTGTAACATTTATTTTACCAAATGAACTAAGTACAGATACGCCGCGATAATCGTCAATCAATAATGTGCCTGAATTTCCTTTAAATGCCATATCAACAGCATCAGTTTTAACAACAGTTGATAATATGGAATTTGACTGAAAACGAGAGGAGCTTCGCATAAGCAAATCACGACCAACTAAATACGACTCGCCGGAAGTACCAAACCATGAAGCCGGATCATTTTCCAGCATTATGGAATCGATGGAACTATGCGATAATTCAAATATAATTATTCCTAAAGTATTATTTAATGAATCAGAAATTTTTGAACTGATAGTAATATTTGGTTCAGTTAAACTATCTGGCTTTGTTAAATCCGTAATTACAGCAAAATTATTGGAAACAGAACTTGACCATAATGAATCAAAGTCAAGCGATGTATCCACCCAATTTAGATTTTGTGACTTTAGCTGGTAGATATTTTTATTTCTTCCAACAATAACCACATTTTTATAATGATTACTTGATATTTCAGAAATAAATGGATTATTAAATTGTAAGCTGCTATCAACTATGTTTTTATAGTGTTGATTTTTTGGCAGATGATTAATAATATTAACAATATTACTTATGTCGGATGATGACTTAATGAGTTGTACCTCATCCAATCTATTCCTGAAAAAATTCTCCAACAAATTGGTTTTAACTGCACGCACCGAGTTTAGTTGGCTGAAGGTACGGTCTAGAATTGCATTTCGGGTGTTATAAAATGAATATGATGCTACAATGATAATTGTAATAGTGCTAAGTAACAGTGATGCAAGAATTAATTTATCAGATATTGAAAATTTTCTCATTGAAATATTTCAAAAGTATTAACGCTGCAGTTAAAAAAGTAGTTCAAGAGGGTGGTAAATATACTATGACGAAAATAATCTATTGAAATAGCTCCTAATTTGTCAGCACTAAATATGCCCAAGGTAGAAGCTCAAAATTGTCATTTTTACTAATAACTAATTCTTCACCTGAGAAAACATTTTTATATTTCCCTGATTCAATATCCAGGTCAATAACAATCTCTTGTGGTTTGTTGCTAAGGTTTATAATTGTAATAACCTTATCACCCTCTTTCTCACGTATGAATGCAAAAACATACTGGTTTGATCCATCATTGAGTCGAGTCATACTACCACCATTTTCACCATTCCAAAGTGCCTTATTATGTTTTTTAAGATTATTGAGTTTTGTATAAAGATTCTCATAAACCATGTTATCCCAGTTTATAGTATCTTTTTCAAAAAAGCGGAGTCGTTTATCTAATCCGGCTTCTTGACCACTGTAAACTAATCCCATACCAGGAATCGTATATGATAGAATTGCCATTGCTTCTCCAGCATCACCCATGCGTTCTTGTACGGTTCCATTCCAGGAATTCTCATCATGGTTTGAGGTAAAATACATTCGATATGCATTTGATGGATAAACAGAATCGTTCCATGTTATGTAGTCCCAAATATCATTTGCATTTTTTTCACCTTTGGCTATATCATTCATAATATGGTGAAGTTTCCAGCTATAGTTCATGTCAAATGCCTTACGGAGCAGGTCTGGATTGTCTTCATCTTCGGCAAGCATGAATACCGGTTTAATTGTTTCCATTTGATCACGGGCATTATCCCAAAAATCCGTTGGTACCATGCCTGCAACATCACAACGGTATCCGTCAACATCTGCTTCTGTAAGCCAGAATTTTAACGCATCAACCATCGAATCACGCATAACAGGGTTGCTGTAATCGAAAGCAATAACATCACTCCAGTCGAATGGAGAAACAAATTTACCACTGTCATCATGCTGGTACCATTCAGGGTGTTCAGTTGCCCATGGATTATCCCATGCCGAGTGATTTGCTACCCAGTCGAGAATTACATGCATCCCCAGCTTATGAGCTTCTTTTACAAGATTCTTTAGGTCTTCAATATTTCCAAATTCAGGGTTGATATTTTTATAATCCTTAACGGCGTAAT
>CALDOI010000036.1 GCA_937912115.1 uncultured Bacteroidota bacterium
TGATTCATAATAATAGTTATTTGCTGTATTATTTGATTTCTTTAAGGATTTGCTTGATATCTGCCTTAATAATTGTTTGGTCGTTCTTTATGTCATCTATACTTCTGCGGATTAACTCCACATCTTTTTCGTGATATGCTTTAACTTCCTTTATATCTATTGCATTGGAACTAACTTTTTCAGAAACAATACCCGAAGAGTGATACATACCAACCAAGCCAATAATAGATGCTATTATAAGGGCACCTGCGATACCTGCGAACCACTTAATAAATTTTGATTCTATAGTACTCATGATTTTTTTGATTTAAATTCGAGAAAGTATTGAAATGACTTTTCTCCGGCAGAGAAAGCCAATAATGTAATTATTAGGGGAAGGCTTTCAGAAGGTGAAATACTACTATTCAAAATGTCAGCAACAGCAATAAAAAAAGCAACAACTGCAGATAAAAAAGTTTTAAGCCGTGTACTGCTTTTATTGCCATTTTCATCTTCAAAAAAACCTGATTTGTATTTTGTAATTTCATTCATAAATTAAGAGCTAAAAAAAAGCCCCCGGAATACCGGGGACTCACTAAACAATGATCAAATTTTATTGAACCACACTTGAAAGATCAGCACCAGCTTTAAATTTAAGAAGCTTCATATGATCATTTGAAACTTTCTGGTTAACATCGATAGTTAATATATGTAGAGCCGTTTGATCACCTACCCAGTACTCCGGAGCTGAAATGGTTGTAAAGCCATCACTTCTAGGGGCAACATCACGGTAAATTACAGCTTTGTTTGTGGAGCAGTTAAAGAGGACGAAAGAGATATTTGAATCGAGTTCCTCTTGAATGTTTGTACCGGGATCCCATGAAACCTCCATTACCTGATTTGGTAGAGCGAGTAAAGAAACATTTCTAACAGAACTCCCTTCAAAATTGCATAAGTCAACCTTTGTATGATCAAGAACGGGAGGTTCACCAACGAAGGCATTTTTAACGATCAAACTGGTAACCTTATTAAAAGGAGACATTTTCTTAAGACTACCAGCATAAACTTCATTTATTAGTGGTAGAACGTTTCGTACTAAATCAACAGTGATAGAAAACTTACTCCGTTGTTTTACCTGCTCATCGCTTTTAGGGTTTTTAACTTCCAGTGGTTTTGTACGCATAACGTTTTTACCAAACTGGGTTGAGAATACAGCAGTACCAAATTTCTTTTTTGATCTGCCAGTAATTGGATTTTGTACTATAGCCATCTTTTTTTGTTTTAAGTGAAAATTATATTTATTTAAAAGGCCTTGATACGGAGATGATACGAAGATGGTATCAAATTATCAAAACTGAGGCTAAGGTAATATGAGAAGTGCTAAAAACAATGTATAATGCAGGTATACAGGGAATTATGCACTTTTAGAGATAAGATTGCACCAATATGCCAAATCGGGTAATAAGAAATATTATACAAAAGGGTGGTGGGTGGGAAAAGATAGCCATGGGGCTGGAGTATGTGTATGGGAGTATAATGGGAAAATATTTAGGTTGGCGAACAGCCTGGAAAGCTACCAAATTTTGAGTGAGGCTCCCTCTTTAACTTTGCTCCTAAAGGGGGAAAGATTAGCAATTTGGTTAGTATGACAGGCTGTTTTTTGGAACTGGAATTTTACCATTATACTGCCATACTCATACATAGAGATAATTATTGTTGATATAGAAAATATTGGAATAATTTGCAGGTGAAGGTATGAACCTGCAATTTATGGATTGAGCCGATAAACCATTTACTGAAAATTAAATTTGTAAGGAGCACAGGGTAAGAAAAAAGGTTTTTTTATTGCATCACATCGTCACACGTTATAGAACCTAGAATATAGGCTACTGGAATCTGACATACTGGAACAAACTGAATAACTGGGTAATAACACTATACTGTTTATTAATATTTAACGAAAGTCGGATATTATTTTTGATAACTGTTCCGTCACACTTTTCTTTGAAATGATAATTTGTGTTGTGTATAATTTGTAAGCATATGGCTGACTGAGGATGAAGGGAAAGGCAAAAATGAATGCAGTAACTTGATGTGTATGAAAAATTTACAAAATATGCCAAATAGTTACGATAAGCAACCAATGGTGATCCAGGGTAGTGTATGCCTATAAAAAGATAAAAACATTCATGTTGTTCGTGTTACTTCTATTTAAAAACTAGGATAAGATTTAAAGGCTTAAGATGGATAACCTAATTTTTTCGTTTTGATTATTAGAGTAAATGCAGGATGTTTTAATGGTGATGAATTCTTCAAAAAAAAAAGATTTATGATTAATATTTAAAATTGATTAAGGTTATTAAAATATGTCCCTACAAAAAATAATATATTAACGGTTGTTAACCAGTTTGAACCAAAATCAGAAGAAAGTGCTTAAATAGACAAAAATAATTTTGCAAGCACGAAATTCAATAACTTACTCTTTACCTGATTAATGTATTTTTTACATTTTATTTTCCCTACCTATTTGGGTAGAGTAAAACCTACCCTTTCAGGTAGTTGACTTGTATTAACTAAGAGTTTATATTTAGAGGCT
>CALDOI010000037.1 GCA_937912115.1 uncultured Bacteroidota bacterium
ATTTCATTGGGCGATAAACCACCTGCCCTCTCATGCCCTGTATATTTTTATCATCGGTTAGTTGTTGAACAACACTACTATCGTAGGTTTCATAATATATCAGGTTTGATTGCGACCTGTACGATAATGAGAATGATAATTGCCTTATTGGTCGATATCTAAGCATTAAATACAGATTTGTTAAATTTAAATCAGAACTTGTTACCCCGTTTACTTTTTGATATAATTCCAATTCGGCAGAGCCTAGAAAATATAAATTCTTTACCAAAGAATTATAATGCTGAAAATAGGCAAACCTGCGATCAGTATTCCAATTGTTCTCCTGATCAACAAAGGCAATAGTAGTTTGCATATTTCCATTTTTACCATGGTAATTGTGACCAAGATAAGCTCCGAATTGAAACAAACTAAAATCGTAGCTATAATCCATATAATTGGGACGAGAACCAACAATTGCTCCTACTGAAATCGACTTAAAACTATTCTCAACCTGCAGTCCATCAATGGCGCCAATACTGGAAAGCTTAGGATTAATTTTACGACCAAGCCAAATATTTACACTTTCAACAGGTTGATAAACTAATGCCAGATTATAAATCTTTAATCCATTAAAAACATTGTCCTTTATCTCACTCCAATTTTTGTTTGTATGAACAAATGATAAATAACTCTCGACCGAAAATTTCGAATCACCAATATTTTTAGCATTCATCGAAAAAGTATATCTCATTCTTTGGCTGCTACCTCCATCAGTATTCGAGAAATTAGAATATGAGGCAATTGATAATCGCCCATCAATTTTCTGCTTGTTGGTCTTCTTTTCCGGTTCATCACTTTTCACCTCAATTATTGATGGCGCTATAGCAATTTCATTTGGAACCTCATCGTTTTTCAGAACTGGTTTATCAATAATTATTTGTTTTGCAGATGTTTGGATAATATCATTTACTTTAAGTGATACTCCCGAAATAGGAACACAAACACAGGATATTGAACTTAGATTGCTTACAACCAATGCCGGAACTTGTCTGCCATTTTGAATAAGCATCAATGTATCACCAACAGAAATATTATCTGTGGATTGAAATGTTACATAAACATTTTGAGATGTAAGGTATGAAACCCTTCCTTCAACAGATTCTACTATTTCCTGGCTCTGAAGGCCAATCACCAGAAAAAGAAACATATATATTAAGGCTATATTTTTCATTATCTGATATTATTTTGGAATCGCTTTATTAAATTTTTACTATCGCCATCCGGATGACAATCCAAACATGCAATACTATTATAAACATAACCACTCACACCATTATGTTCATCATCCATATCGGTTTTATTGTGTTCATGACAATCAATACAACTAAATAGAGCATAGTTACTTGGCGTTGTATGACACTCAATACAAGTATTCCATTCTCCATCATGCTTACCACTATATATCGGAAAATACTGATTATCATGATCAAA